>NZ_VMMS01000024.1:0-22988 GCF_013277315.1 Streptococcus sp. 2106 | reverse complement strand
GTAGCAGGTGCCCACCGAGGACTTACACCTCAGATGCACGACATGCCCGTCGTACCAGAAAAGAGCAGGAAAAATTTCCTACTCCAATTTTCTACACTCGTTCTCCATCACTGTTTACTCTGTAGCCATCCACCGTCGTATTAACAGCTAGGGCACCTGAAGAGTAAGAATAATACCACTTACCAGAAACTTGATACCAGCCTGTTTTCATTGCCCCTGAACTATCCAGATAATACCACGAGCCATTTTCCTTTAACCATCCTGTCTGCATTTCACCAGATAATTTCAAATAATACCAGCTAGAACCGTCTTTCAGCCAGCCTGTTGATTTAGAACCATTTGATTTGAAATGATACCAACTACCATTTATTTTCTTCCAACCGACAGTTGGACTACTATTGGATCTATAGCTAGAGCTATTTCCTGATTGATTCTGATAATTTTGTGAAGAAGTCACTCCCTCTAGCTGTATATAGCGACGACTTCCGTTATAAGCCGTATAACTCAACCACTTGTAGCCATCTTTTTCGAGAATTTGATCATAATGAACCTTCTCCCCAGGATAATAGTAATCAATCACAGTTGCGCTAGCTAGAGATTGATTTTTGATAGCTGACTTAGTCTTAAAATAATGTGTGCCCCCTGTTGAAGCTAAGGATTGACTAGTCCCAACACTGCCACCAGCCAAATCTTTAAAATGAATAAATCCTGTCATCGTATTTGCTTTTATACTTCGTTTATTATAGGCTTCTGTATAACCATAGTTATATTCCTCGATCTCAATCTGATCTCCCATTACATTTGACACCCAGGCAACATGCCCATAAGTTCCTGCAGTAGACCAAGCAATGGAGCCAATCGTCGGTGTATTATCTACACGATAGCCTTCACGACGAGCACGATGCCCCCATTCATTCGCATTTCCATAAGCCCTTGGAATCTCAAAACCATTGACATTACTCAAACGAAAGGCTGCGAAAGAAGTACACTGACGAGAATACATGCGCCACTGATCAATCTCCTGGCTCCCATTTTTATAATAAGCAGGATAATCATCTCCACGCGCAATCGATCCATTCCCTCCAGAGTAGGCATAGACACTATCACCCGCTGCTAGCATCAATCCTACTACTAAAAAAGAAACAAGCTTTTTAACTGACATCTTCAAGTAATAACTTGTCCCTCTTGCTATAAACGGTAAAATTTTCATTCTTCCTCCTTGAAAAATAATATAAATCGAAGATTGCCTTCACTTAAACTATTCGGAGAAAAAAGAAAAAGTGAGAAAATTTCTCACTTTAGTCCAGATAATGAATCAAATTCTTTTCTGTAAGGATATCTGAGTAGGTAAAGGATTCAACGTAAACATTAGCTTGTTTATCTCCTTCAACGTTCCCAAATTCCACAATAAATAGGGATGGATAAACTTCAATTAACTTACCCAATCTATTTTTTTGGCGCTTGCGCCCATTTTCCAAAGTCATTTCAATTACATGACCCTCATGCGCCTTGATTTCCTCTTTGATTTTTTTCATCTTGGCTACATCTGTAAATGCATCTGACATCTTATGCCTCCCTCTTTGAGATACTTGAAAATTTATTGTATTCTTTTTGGAAAATCAATTCCACAGTTCCACGAGCTCCACTACGGTTTTTCTCGATAATAACTTCCACCTTATTATTTGGTATGCCTTCCTCTTCTTCACCACCACGCTCATAGTAATCGTCGCGATAAAGAAAGGCTACGATATCAGCGTCCTGCTCGATAGACCCAGATTCACGAATATCAGACAAGACTGGTCTTTTATCCTGACGTTGTTCTACACCACGAGACAACTGACTCAGAGCGATTACTGGAACCTTCAGTTCCTTGGCTAGGATTTTCAACTGACGTGAAATTTCTGAAACTTCTTGTTGGCGGTTTTCTCGCCCAGTTCCCGTGATAAGCTGCAAGTAATCTATCAAAATCAAACCTAGATTGCCCGTTTCTTGAGCCAGTTTACGAGAACGAGAACGAATCTCTGTAATTCGAATCCCTGGCGTATCATCGATATAGATACTTGCGTTTGCTAGGTTCCCTTGAGCAATGGTATATTTTTGCCACTCCTCATCGGTCAATTGACCTGTACGGATAGAATGCGACTCAACCAACCCTTCTGCCGCTAACATACGATCGACTAGACTTTCCGCACCCATTTCCAGCGAAAAGATAGCAACCGTTTTGTCCAACTTAGTCCCAATATTCTGAGCGATATTCAAGGCAAAGGCTGTCTTACCAACCGCTGGACGGGCTGCTAAGATAATCAACTCCTCTTCATGCAGACCAGTCGTCATATGATCCAAATCACGATAACCTGTCGCAATACCTGTAATATCGGTCGTTTGTTGCGAGCGAGCTTCCAGATTTCCAAAGTTGACATTCAACACATCTCGAATGTTCTTAAACCCGCTTCGATTAGCATTTTCACTGACATCAATCAGGCCTTTTTCTGCCTGAGCAATGATTTCATCAGCTGGTTGCGACGCTTCGTAAGCTTGGTTGACAGACTCTGTCAACTTAGCGATTAATCGCCGTAACATAGCCTTTTCTGCAACGATTTTAGCATAATACTCCGCATTAGCAGAAGTTGGCACAGAATTGACAATCTCAACTAGGTAAGACAGGCCACCAATATTCTGTAAATCCCCTTGATTATCAAGAATGGTGCGAACCGTTGTTGCATCTATGGCATCACCACGATCGGATAAATCGACCATGGCTTGGAAAATCAAACGATGGGCATACTTAAAAAAGTCCCGAGACTCAATGTATTCTCGCACAAAAACAAGTTTACTCTCATCAATAAAGATAGCCCCCAAAACAGATTGCTCAGCTAAGATATCTTGAGGTTGTACTCGTAACTCTTCTACTTCTGCCATCAGACTTCCCTTCCTTTTACAATCTTGTCAAGAAGGTGTAAACTTATCCTTCTTTCACACGAAGATTGATTACACTTGTGATATCTTGATAGATTTTCACTGGCACATCAATCAAACCAACCGCTCGAATCGGAGCTTGTACTTGAATATGACGTTTATCAATCTTAATTCCAAATTGCTTTTGCAATTCTTCTGCAATCTTCTTATTGGTAATAGAACCAAAGGTACGACCATCTGGACCAACTTTTTCAACAAATTCTACAACCGTTTCTTCTGCTTCAAGCTGGGCTTTAATTGCTTTTGCTTCTGCAATCATCTCAGCGTGAGCTTTTTCTTCAGATTTTTGTTTACCACGTAATTCACCTACCGCTTGAGCAGTCGCTTCTTTTGCTAGGTTCTTTTTGATAAGAAAGTTTTGCGCATACCCTGTTGGTACTTCCTTAATTTCGCCTTTTTTACCTTTTCCTTTAACATCTGCTAAAAAGATTACTTTCATTCTTCTTTCTCCTTTTCCTTTATTTCATTTAATACAATTTCTGTCAGTTTTTCACCTGCTTCTGACAAGGTTAAATCTTTAATTTGAGCTGCTGCCAAATTAAAGTGACCTCCACCGCCTAACTCTTCCATAATCCGTTGCACATTCAGTTTACTACGACTCCGAGCTGAGATGGATATAAAGCCTTGTGTATTTTTCGCAAGAACAAAACTCGCTTCAATACCTGACATAGCTAACATGGCATCTGCTGCCTTACTAATAACAACTGTATCATAGCATTTCGTGTCCTTAGCCTCTGCTATTAGTACATCTGAACCTAATTTACGCCCCTGTAAAATCAGTTCATTGACCTCACGATATTCTTCAAAATCTGTCGCAGCGATTTCTTGGATAGCAACACTATCACTTCCGCGCGTTCTGAGATAGCTAGCAACATCAAATGTCCGACTAGTCACTCGTGAGGTGAAATTTTTAGTATCCAACATCATACCAGCCATCAAGACACTTGCTTGCATACGACTCAAACGATTTTTCTTAGAATTTTGGAACTGAATCAACTCCGTTATCAACTCACTGGCACTACTTGCACCACTTTCGATATAAGTGATAACTGCATTATCTGGAAAATCCTGATCCCTTCTGTGGTGGTCAATAACAATAGTTTGGGTAAATAAATCATAAAATTCTTTTGATAATGTTAAGGCTGTCTTTGAATGGTCTACAAGAATCAACAAAGAACGATTGGTCACCATCCCCATTGCATCCTTAACAGACAACAACTTCGTAACTCCTTCTTTTTCTAAGAATGAAACAGCTCGTTCAATATCTGGAGACATTTGTTCTTCGTCATAAAGAGCATAGCTATTTTCAATCACATTGCTGGCGAACAACTGCATACCTACAGCAGAGCCCAAAGCATCCATATCTAAATTTCTATGCCCAACTACAAACACTTGATCCACACTACGAATCTTATCAGATATGGCTGTCATCATTGATCGAGTACGGGTACGAGTGCGCTTGATGGACGCAGCCGACCCACCGCCAAAGTAGACTGGATTTTTCGTTTCATCATTCTCCTTGACAACCACCTGGTCGCCACCACGTACTTCAGCCAAGTTCAAGTTGAGCAAAGCAACTTTCCCTATTTCATCATGATTTCCATCGCCATAAGAAAATCCCATACTTAAGGTCAAGGGCAACTGCCTCTGTTTCGACTCTTCTCTGAAAGCATCAATAACAGAAAATTTATCATTCATCAAGCCCTCAAGCACCGTATAGTCAGTAAATAGATAAAATCGATCCATACTTACCCGACGAGAAAACATCATGTATTTTTCTGAAAACTCTGATATAAAATTAGCTACAAAACTATTGATTTGACTAATATCTGACTCAGAAGTTGCATCCTCCAAATCATCATAATTATCCACAGACACAACTCCAATCACTGGTCGACTCGTTACTAATTCATCTGTTATGGCTTGCTCCCTGGATACATCTACAAAATACAAAACACCGGAAGAAGAATCCATATGAACAACATAACGCTTCTCACCCAGCTTAGCATAAGTAGACGGATTTCCTACTGAAGCCTTGATAATCGTTTGAACAGCTTCTAAATCAAAATCGCCATCTTCCTTGGTCAAAATCAATTCAGCATAGGGATTAAACCACTCAACCTCTCCAGAAGATAAATTCAATTTCATAACACCTACAGGCATCTGTTCCAATAGAGCTGTCAAACTTTCTTCCGCTTGGTGGTTTACATACTGTATCTGTTCTACATCACTCCTTGTATAATGCACTCTCAGTTTCTTAAATAAAAAAACATAGCCTCCTACAAAAAGAAACAAAATGAAAACCGTCAACAGATTATTATTAACAAAAATAATGAAAGTGGATAAGACTCCAAACGCAATCAATCCTACTAGAATAGGAAAAATTGGACTTACATAAAATTTTTTCATTCAAAACCTCTTGGCACCCATTATACCATAATACCCCTCAAAAAGCGACTTTTTAAAAGTGTAATCAGTAATTCTATCAATTATAAGAAAAAGGTAGTTTACAATTCAGTAAACCTACCTTTACACATATTGAAATTAAGATTCTTTAACCTCTAACAAACCAATTTCGCCATCCTCACGACGATAAATCACATTGGTTGTCTGATCTTCAACATCCACATAGATAAAGAAATCATGCCCCAATAAATCCATTTGTAGAATTGCTTCTTCCAAATCCATTGGTTTTAAATCAATTTGTTTTGAACGAACAACTTTAGACTGGACAACATTTGAATCTTCCACCAAAGCATCTGTAAATAATTGACCAGTTGCTACCTTATTTTTATTTTTACGCTCGATTTTTGTTTTATTTTTACGAATCTGACGTTCAATTTTATCAGTTACAAGGTCAATTGAACCATACATATCTTGAGATACATCTTCTGCACGAAGAGTAATAGAGCCAAGCGGAATCGTTACTTCCACTTTAGCAGTTTTTTCACGATACACCTTCAAGTTAACTCGAGCATCCAACTCTTGTTCAGCTTGAAAATACTTTTCGATCTTTTCGAGTTTAGAAACTACATAATCACGAATTGCTTCTGTTACTTCTAGGTTTTCACCATGTATACTATATTTAATCATATGAGTACCTTCTTTCTAAACATTTTTGTTTTTATGATTTTATTATAACGCTTTCATTCTATTTTTGCAAATTTTTTCCTCATCTTACAAGGGAAAATGTTTTTACATCCTTAGCACCAGCTTCTTCCAACAGTTTCTTGACACGATTTATAGTTGCTCCTGTAGTATAGATATCATCTATAAGTAGGATTTTTTTAGGAATAGTGACTCCACTTTTTATAAAGAAAGGAAGTTCTGTCCCCAAGCGTTCTGAACGATTTTTAGAAGAACTGGCTCTCTCTTCTCTTTTCCCTAGTAAATCCAGATACGAAAAACCTGCTGCCTCTACCAAGCCCTCAACCTGATTAAATCCTCTGTTAACATATCTATCAGGACTTAGGGGAATGACTACAAATTGATACTCTTTGTACTTTTTTAACTCCTCACTTAAAACTGAAGCAAACACTTTTCTTAAAAGGAAGTCTCCATCAAACTTATACCGACTGAAAAAATCCTTCATAGCTTGATTGTAAGTAAAAATCGCTCTATGACTGACTTCAACTCCTTCTTTACACCAAAATTGACAACCTTGACACTTTGTTGACAATCCTATTTTCATACAGTTTGGACAGTGCTCTTCTCCAATCCTCTCAAAAGTAGAATCACAATCTAAACAAAGACAGGAGGCATCATTCTTCAGAAGTAAGAGACTACTAAAAGTTAAAACAGTCTTCATAGTCTGCTCACATAACAAGCACTTCATAGACCAGCCTCCTTATTCATCATCTGAATTTCCTTAATCGCCTTCTTAATTGAAGCATTTAACCCATCATGGAAGAAAAGCAAATCTCCTGTCGGTCTATCCATACTTCGTCCAACTCGTCCACCAATTTGAATCAAACTAGACTTGGTAAACAAACGATGATTGGCCTCTACTACGAAAACATCCACACAAGGGAATGTAACTCCACGCTCCAAGATTGTCGTACTGATAAGTATTGTCAGCTCCCCATCTCGAAAAGCTTGTACTTGCTCTAATCGATCCTCTGTTACAGAAGATACAAAGCCAATTTTCTCATTTGGAAATTGCTCCTGTAAGATTTCTTTTAACTGCTCCCCTTTCTTAATTTCTGAAGCAAAAATAAGTAACGGATAACCTGTCTTTCTCTGCTTATCAATATAGGACTTTAACTTTGGCGACAAACACTTCTTATCTAAGTAGCGATTAAAATCCGATAACCAAATTGGTTTTGGAATAATCAACGGATTTCCATGAAACCGTCTCGGTAAACTCAGTCTTTTTAGTTCTCCTAAACGGACCTTTTTATCTAACTCATTGGTCGAAGTCGCTGTTAAAAAGATTCTCAATCCATTCTCCTTTACACTATTCTTGACAGCGTGGTAAAGCGTGGGATTATCAACATAAGGAAAAGCATCTACTTCATCCACTATCAGCAAATCAAAAGCTTGATAAAACTTCAATAACTGATGGGTCGTCGCAACAACTAGTGGTGTTCGAAAATAAGGTTCCGATTCTCCATGTAGCAAAGCTATTCCGCAAGAAAAATCCTGTTGCAGGCGCTTATACAGCTCCAAACAAACATCTATGCGAGGACTAGCCAAACACACTGCACCACCTCCATTAATCACTTTAGCCACTACTTGATAAATCATTTCTGTCTTTCCAGCTCCTGTTACCGCATGAACTAAGGTTGGCTTTTGCTTGTCTACTGCTTGAAGTAGTCCCTCTGACACCTTCTCTTGAAAAGGAGTTAATTGGCCGCGCCATTTGAGAACATCTTGCTTCGGAAAATCCTCCTGCGGAAAATAGTATAAAGTTTGATCACTTCTGACTCGCTTCATCAGCAAGCACTCTCGACAATAGTAAGCACCGATGGGCAAATACCATTCTTCTAGAACAGTACTATTACAACGTTGACAGAAAAGTTTCCCCTTCTCCTTTCTCATTGCTGGAAGTTTCTCCGCCAACTGACGTTCTTCTTCTGTTAATTCATTCTCAGTAAATAAACGACCGAGATAATTTGGATTTACTTTCATACTTCTTTATTCGTAAAAACTAGCACTTTAGATGATTTTTTAGTACAATTAAATCATGGAATTTAGAACAATTAAAGAGGACGGTCAAGTCCAAGAAGAAATCAAAAAATCTCGCTTTATCTGCCATGCCAAGCGTGTTTATAGCGAAGAAGAGGCTCGTGACTTCATTACTGCCATCAAAAAAGAACACTACAAAGCGACACATAACTGCTCTGCCTTTATTATTGGAGAACGTAGTGAAATTAAACGTACAAGTGATGATGGTGAGCCTAGTGGTACTGCTGGTGTTCCCATGCTTGGGGTACTAGAAAATCACAATCTCACCAATGTCTGTGTGGTTGTGACACGCTACTTTGGTGGTATTAAACTAGGCGCTGGAGGACTAATTCGTGCTTACGCCGGCAGTGTCGCCTTAGCTGTCAAAGAAATTGGCATCATTGAAATAAAGGAACAGGCGGGCATTGCTATTCAAATGTCTTATGCTCAGTACCAAGAGTACAGTAACTTTCTTAAAGAACATAATCTCATGGAGCTGGATACAAACTTTACAGATCAAGTCGATACGATGATTTATGTTGATAAAGAAGAAAAAGAAACTATTAAAGATGCACTGGTAGAATTTTTTAATGGAAAAGTCACTTTAACTGATCAAGGTTTACGCGAAGTTGAGGTTCCTGTAAACCTAGTGTAAACAATAGATAATACAGTGTTTCACTGATATTTCCACCGCTACTTTAATTAGCAAAATAAAAAGATGCGTACCAAAATATACTAGAAAATGAAGCAATTCAAACGAAACCTGATATCGTTTTCCTTTACACCTATTTACTAGAATTAGCTGAACACAATCGCTTAAAAATTAATGGCTTAGACCTGTGATATAAAAAAATCCTATCACTTCGATAGGATTTCTATATTTTACAAATGGTATAGATAGCGTTATACTAGAAATATCTTATACAAAGAGGTATTCATATGTCTATTTATAACAACATTACTGAACTAGTCGGTCAAACACCGATTGTTAGACTCAACAACATTGTGCCAGAAGGTGCTGCAGATGTCTATGTAAAACTTGAAGCATTTAATCCTGGTTCATCTGTAAAAGACCGTATTGCCCTTAGCATGATTGAAAAAGCTGAACAAGATGGTATTCTGAAACCTGGTTCTACTATTGTTGAAGCAACAAGTGGAAACACTGGTATTGGACTTTCATGGGTAGGGGCTGCTAAAGGGTATAAAGTTGTCATCGTTATGCCTGAAACTATGAGTGTAGAACGCCGTAAGATTATCCAAGCCTATGGTGCTGAACTCGTCCTTACGCCTGGTAGCGAAGGAATGAAGGGTGCTATTGCTAAGGCTCAAGAAATCGCTGCTGAACGTGATGGCTTCCTTCCTCTTCAATTTGACAATCCAGCTAATCCAGAAGTACACGAAAGAACAACAGGAGCTGAAATACTAGCTGCTTTCGGTAAAGATGGACTAGATGCCTTTGTTGCTGGAGTGGGTACCGGTGGAACGATTTCTGGTGTTTCTCATGCACTCAAATCAGCAAATTCAAACATTCAAGTTTATGCAGTGGAAGCTGATGAATCTGCTATTCTATCTGGTGAAAAACCTGGTCCTCACAAAATTCAAGGTATCTCAGCTGGATTTATTCCTGATACACTTGATACTAAAGCCTATGATGGTATCGTTCGTGTAACATCAGATGATGCTCTTGCACTCGGACGTGAAATTGGTGGAAAAGAAGGCTTCCTTGTAGGGATTTCCTCAGCTGCAGCTATCTACGGAGCCATCGAGATTGCCAAAAAATTAGGTACAGGTAAAAAAGTCCTTGCTCTAGCACCAGATAACGGTGAACGTTATCTCTCTACAGCACTCTATGAATTTGAAGTTTAGTCTCCTAAATACAATTGGCCCTTATTATAGGGCTTTTTATTTTTACCTTGAAAATAGGAAGCTCTCCCTATAAGGATCGACTGCATAGAAAAAAGGAAGCAAATTTACTTCCTTTCTATAATTAGTTATTCAAGGCTGCTGCCATTGTAGCTGCAACTTCAGCTTCAAAGTCGTTTGCAGCTTTCTCAATACCTTCACCAACTTCAAAGCGAGCGAACTCAACTACTGAAGCGTTAACTGATTCAAGGTATGCTTCAACTGTCTTGCTGTCATCCATGATGTAAACTTGTGCAAGAAGTGTATAAGCTTGGTCAACTTTAGTGTTGTCAAGCATGAAGCGATCCATTTTACCTGGGATAATTTTGTCCCAGATTTTTTCTGGTTTGCCTTCTGCAGCCAACTCAGCTTTGATGTCAGCTTCAGCTTGAGCAATCACTTCATCAGTCAATTGTGCTTTTGATCCATACTTCAAGTGTGGAAGAGCTGGTTTGTTAACCATTGCACGACTTTCGTTATCTTGGTCGATAACGTGGTTCAATTGTGCCAACTCATCTTTAACAAATTGCTCATCCAATTCTTTGTATGAAAGAACTGTTGGTTTCATCGCTGCGATGTGCATTGAAATTTGTTTAGCAAGTGCTTCGTCTCCACCTTCGATTACAGAGATAACACCGATACGTCCACCGTTGTGTTGGTATGCTCCGAAGTGTTGTGCATCTGTTTTTTCAATCAAAGCAAAGCGACGGAATGAGATTTTTTCTCCGATAGTTGCTGTTGCAGATACGTATGCAGCTTCAAGAGTTTCACCTGAAGGCATTGTCAAAGCAAGAGCTTCTTCGTTGTTAGCTGGTTTTCCTTCAACGATTGCTTTAGCTGTTTCGTTTACCAACTCAACAAATTGAGCGTTTTTCGCAACGAAGTCAGTTTCAGCATTTACTTCAACAACTGCTGCAATGTTACCGTCAACATAAACACCAGTCAAACCTTCTGCAGCAACACGGTCAGCTTTCTTAGCTGCCTTAGCCATACCTTTTTCACGAAGCAATTCAATCGCTTTTTCGATGTCACCGTCTGTTTCTACAAGCGCTTTTTTAGCGTCCATAACACCGGCACCAGATTTTTCACGCAACTCTTTTACAAGTTTAGCTGTAATTTCTGCCATTTTGATTCTCCTATATTTTTTAAAAATAGGAGAGCCGGGCTAAGCCCCGCCCTCCTAGGTAATTACTATTTATATAAATTAAGCGTTGTCGCCTTCTACAACTTCAACGATTTCTTCAATTGAATCTGCTTGAGTTTCTGAAGCTGCAAATTCTGCTTCAACTGCTACTGCATCCTCACCTTGACGTCCTTCGATGATAGCGTCAGCCAATTTAGCTGTGATCAATTTAACAGCACGGATAGCGTCATCGTTAGCTGGGATGATTACATCAATATCATCTGGATCAGTATTTGTGTCAACCATCGCTACAACTGGGATTCCCAATTTTTTAGCTTCTTTAACAGCGATTTGCTCTTTATGTGGGTCAACTACGTACATCACATCTGGGATACGAGGCATATCTTCGATACCACCCAAGAATTTTTCAAGACGCGCACGTTGTTTGTTAAGAAGTGCAACTTCTTTCTTAGGAAGAACTTCGAAAGTTCCATCTTCTTCCATACGTTTGATTTCTTTCAAACGAGCGATACGTTTTTGGATTGTTCCCCAGTTTGTAAGAGTTCCACCCAACCAACGGTGGTTGATGAAGTATTGACCTGAACGTACTGCTTCTTCAGCAACTGCATCAGCTGCTTGTTTCTTAGTACCAACGAACAATACAACTGCATCGTTAGCTGCTGCATCACGCATGAAGTCGTATGCTTGGTCAGCATATTTTACAGTTTGTTGCAAGTCGATAACGTGGATTCCGTTACGTTCAGTAAAGATGTACTTAGCCATCTTAGGGTTCCAGCGACGAGTTTGGTGACCAAAGTGTACACCAGCCTCAAGAAGTTGTTTCATTGAAATTACTGCCATGAGTATTTCTCCTTTTTGTTTTTTTCCTCTTCTTGACTTCAACTCGCAAAACGACCCAAGGGCAACTGCTTCACAATTCATCAAGAATGAGTATTATCGTTCATACGACAATTTTTATTCTACCATACTTTTTCGATATTTTCAAGCTATTTTGATAGGATTTTTAATAGTTATTGTCTCTGGTAAAATCTGAAAAGAGGGCTCTATTCGAGTCCCTCTATAATTAGTCTGCATAAATATATGTTACAAAACCTTCAGAAGTCGTTGTTGGATTGAACCATCCACGGTGATTTCCAATTGTACGATTCCCAGCATAATTTGATTCTGATACTTGGATACGTGTTGTTGATTCAACAGCTGTAACAACCGCTACGTGACCATATCCACCATCGTTCCAACATGCAATTGCTCCAACTTGAGGTGTTGAACCTGTACGGAAACCTGCTGCTGCTGCACTTGTGGCCCACTGTGCTCCATTACCCCAATAGTCTCCAGCCCAAGGTGCTAATGTTTTAACTCCCCATGTACATTCACCAATTGGATAAGTTGAGGCATTTGTGTTATATGTTGGACGTACTTTAGCCTGAACAGGTGCTACTGCAGATTCAGATACTGCTTGTACCTGTGCTGTTAGGTTTGTATTACCTGAAGCAAGTACTGACTGTTGTTGGCTAGCTTGTTTTTCTTTATAAGCTGCTTCTGCTGCCTCAGCTGCACGAGCCTCTGCCTCAGCTGCTGCTTTTTGCTCTAATAGACTTGCTTTTTCCCCTTCAGCTGTCGCTTTCTCAGCAGCAAGACTCAATTCAGCAGCCTTTAGTTCTGCCTGTTTCGTAGTCAATGCTTGAGCATCATCAGCTAATTTTTGTTGATTAGCAATTACAGTATTGATAGCATCATTATTTGCTACTTGTTTTTCAGAAATAGCTTTTTTATCTGCCTTTTGTTGTTCTAACATTTTGTTGTTTGCAGATACGATTTCACTCATTGCAGTAACACGTGAAATAGCTTCTGTAATTGATTTTGAGTTTACAATGGTATTGATATAGCTAGTTGCAGCTCCATTTGTTTGAGCACTACGAGCTTGTTTTTCCAACGATTGGTTACGAGAAACAATGTTTTTGGAAAGTTCTGTAATCTCACCCTCGAGTTTCTTAGATTCTGCTTGTAATCTATCATTTTCAGATTGCAAGTTAGATTGCTCTGCTTGAATAGCAGATACTTGCTCCTGAATTTGGTCAACTTGTTTTTGTGCTTCTTCTTGTTGTGCTGTTAAGTTACTAATTTTATTATCTTGAGCAGCAATTTTATCATCAGTCGTTTCTGCATGGGCAGTCGTCAATACTGCTGCCTGGGAAACCATTACTGTACTTAATAAAAGCGAGGCTAAGATTTTTTTCTTCATGGTTAATAAATACTCCTTCTGTTTAAGACAATACTAGTATACCAAAAAAAACTCCAATAAATATTACGCCTTTGTTACATTTATATGTCGTTCTTATAGATAATATTTTTCAAAAATAAATTGAAAAACAGTAATCCATAAAAAATTTAAAATCATCGTTGGTACCAAGCTATAGACTATAAAAATAGACATGTTATCCACTGTCAACCCTACCATAAAAGCCAAAAGATAACTACCCATTTCAAACAGGAATGTCAGGACAATCATGGCTAGCATTCTTGTCCAACGATTCAACAAAATAACACTATTCAATTTATGAAGGAAGGCTCCCAATAAGATAAATAAGAGAGTTGCAATCCCTATTAGATGGAAAAAGTAAACATCATAAACCAAGCCTATAACAAAACAATAGACTAGATAGAGATACTCTGATACTTCTATCGTCTCAAATAAGAGAAATAGAAACAGAAAATGACTAGCCAAATGTACATGGGGGAAAAATGAGCCCAGAAGCTGGCTAATATGGGCGTCAATTAGAACAAAGAAAGGGAGCAATAAAAACACTCCAACCCGCTTCAACTGTCTCATTATGAATTCCCCACTAATTCTATCACATCCACATTATGAGTATCTGCACTCAATTTAACAGTTACTTCTCGTGTCAAATAGTCTGTACTATGCGTTGTGGCAACCACTTCACCAACAGGAATATCCGTAACGTTAAAGTTTCCTAATCCACCAGTAGTCACCTTATCTCCCGCACTAATATCGCTATTACTATTTAATTGACTAATTTTAAGAACTTCATTTTCCTTGTCGTAGCCAACAATAATTCCATAAATTGTAGTAGTGCCGTGTTGAATTTTAACAGAAATCTTATCAGTATTTTCCGTATTTGTCAGAAGGTTGACCATAGTAGAGTTGTCCTCCACTTTTGAAACACTCCCAATCAAGCCACCATTTGCAATAGCTAACATGTTCTCAGAAGCACCTTTTGATTTCCCTGCATCTAAGGTCAACTCCTGCTTCCAAGATACCGGAGAACGCATAATAACATCTGCTGCTAAAGTCTTTGTGGCTTGCAATTTAGACTTCATATCAAGCAATTGGCGCAGTTGTTCATTTTCCGTCTTTAAACTTTCCGCCTCATTTGATTTGACTTCTAACTGGTAAATCTGTTTCTTCAAACTTTCATTTTCATTATATGTTCGTGTCAAATGAGCCAAATCTGATTTGACAGAATCAAACCACCGAAAAGGTTTTTGCACAACTCTATCAACCAATGAGATCCCATCTCCTAATTTTGTCACAATTGTACTTGAATAAGTCGTCGCTAAGAGAGCTGAGACAAGCAGAACAGTGACAAAAACAATAATGACATATTTTGATTTTTTAAAACGGTTCATATCCCTACCTTTATATCAAAAACTGTTACAGTAACTTTTTATCAATTCCTAAAAGCTACTAAGATTTTAAGAAAAATAAGCAACAACCAAGTACGAGAATAACAAGAATGGTCAGCGTATCCTTTCGAGTCCATTCCAATTGTCGGTATTGACTTCTGCCTTTTCCACCCTGATAACCACGCGCTTCCATAGCGATAGCTAAAGAATCTGCACGTTTTAAACTTGTTGCAAAAAGAGGAATCAAAATTGGAATCATAGCCTTCACCTTTTGAACAATGCTTCCTTCACCAAAATCCACTCCACGCGCTTTCTGTGCATTCATAATCCGCGTCGTATCATCCATCAAGGTTGGGACAAAACGTAGACTCATGGACAGCATCAATCCAATTTCATGAACTGGAACTTTCACACGCTTTAAAGGTGCTAATAAAGCTTCGACAGCTGAGGCCAAACTTAAGGGCATGGTCGTTAAGGTTAACAAAGTTGAAAAGAAAATAATCAATACAAAGCGACAAAAAATAATTCCAGCTTGTTGCAAAGCATAATCCGTGATTCTCACAAACGAAAACTCAAATAAAACATTCCCATTAGAAATGAAAAATAGTTGAAAAATAGTTGTGAAGGCAATCAAGAAAAACATAGACTTCAAGCCCTGAATAAAAAATGAAAGAGATACTCCTGACAAGGCAATAAAGATCCCTGTCGCTATAAAAAGAATTAAATTCGTCAAGGGATTATTAGCCCAAAATACAATCAAAATCAGTAGCATCATAGCCAGTAATTTGCTACGTGGATCCAATCGGTGAACAATCGAATCCCCTGGGATATAACGCCCCAAAATCATACTATCCATTTAGCGACTCCTTGAACTCCTCTATCTTAATCGGTAATCGTTTAAATGACACACCTCTATCAGCCAATCGTTTACAAAAGGCCGTAATTTTAGGTACTCCCAACTGCACTTCTTCCATAAAGACAACATCTTGAAAGACATCACTTGGCTTACCACCCTTAACTAGACGTCCCTTTTCCATCACATAGACTTGATTCGCATATTCAGCAACATCATCCATCAAATGTGTTACCAAGACGATGGTCATCCCTGACTGGTGGAGTTTTCTGAACAGGGTCATCAACTCTTTTCTACCCAGAGGATCCAGGCCTGCTGTGGGTTCATCTAAGACTAATACAGCTGGCTCCATGGCAAGTATGCCTGCAATGGCCACACGTCTCATTTGTCCCCCTGACAGCTCAAACGGGCTACGATTTAAAAGTGATTCATCAATTCCAACCAGAGCCAGTTTCTCACGCGCAATCTTCTCCGCATCTTCTTCAGAAACTCCAAAATTTTGCGGTCCAAAAGCAACGTCTTTCAAAACCGTTTCTTCAAAAATCTGATTTTCAGCAAACTGAAATACCAAGCCAACCTGTTTTCTAATTTGACGAATATCTTTATTTTTAGAAGTCGAGGTGATTAAGGTATCAAAAACTCGCACACTCCCTTGACTTGGAACCAATAAACCATTTAATAGTTGTAAAATAGTTGATTTGCCACTACCTGTATGTCCAATTAAGGCCGTATAAGAACCATCCTCAATCGTCAAAGAAACATCCGACAAAGCTGCTGAAGCTAAGGGAGTACCTTCTTGATATGTAAAACTCACATTTTCTAGAGCAATTCCCATAGTTTATCCTCTAGCTCACTTTCTGTCAAATAATTTTCAGGCAAATCATAGCCATTCTGACTCAAAGAATGTTTTACTTGATTGGCAAAAGGATCGTCTAATCCAATTTGATCTAAATCATTTCGTGAGAAAAGTTCTCTTGGGCTACTAGTTGATTCAATTTCCCCTTTTTTCATGACCAATACGCGGTCACTCATGGCAACTTCTTCCAAATCATGTGTAATGGAAATGACCGTCATATCATAGTCTTTCCGAATTCCTTTTACTGTCTCAATCAGTTCTCTACGACCCTCAGGATCCAACATACTTGTTGCTTCATCTAAGATTAAAATAGCTGGTCTTAGGGCTACAACACCTGCAATGGCCACACGTTGCTTTTGTCCACCTGATAGACGCGCCGGCTCTCTCTTTTTAAAGTCCAACATGCCAACTAAAGTCAGAGCTTCCTCCACTCTCTTTTTCATTTCTTGACGAGAAAGGCCCTGATTTTCCAAACCAAAGGCAACATCATCCTCAACAGTCGCTCCAACAAATTGATTGTCTGGATTTTGAAAAACCATACCGATTTGACGACGTATATTCCAAACATTTTCCTCAGTCAGCCGTTGGCCATCAATTACAATCTCTCCGGATTCTGCTTCCAGTAAGCCATCAATTAAGCGAACCGTCGTTGATTTACCACTACCATTATGCCCTACAATCGAAAGCCATTCTCCACGTTTCACGTGAAACGTAATATCCTTCACATCATAGTATTCTTGACTTTCCTTATAACGAAAAGAAAGATTTTTTACATCAATTATTAATTTCATTTCGAACCAAATGTCCCTTTAAATACATAGGCACTACCCTTGAAATAATCATAGCCAGAGTAGATAGTGAAAAACAAGGCTACATAAAGTAGAACTTGACCAAGCAAAGTCCAATGTAATAGCAAGAAAATAATGGCAAACATCTGACTAAAAGTTTTAATTTTTCCAGGCATTGCCGCTGCTAAAACTGTTCCACCAGTTTCAACCAATAAAAGCCTTAAACCTGTCACAGCCAACTCACGACAGATAATTACTGCAACAATCCAAGCTGGAGCCATACCTAACTCAATCAGCATAATAAAAGCCGATATAACTAGTAACTTATCCGCCATAGGATCTGCAAATTTACCAAAATTACTGACCACATTCCATTTACGTGCTAAATATCCATCTAAATAGTCGGTAATACTGGCAACAGCAAAGATAATAGCTGCCACTATATGACTCTCTATCGAATTTCCTACTGTTAAAATAAAGATAAAAATAGGTATAAAGAGAATTCGACCTATTGTTAAGAGATTGGGAATTTGTTCTTTTTTCATTCGTTTTTCCTTAATTTTTAGTAAAGGTTACAGTGATTTGTCCAGTCTGCGCTGTTAACTTCGATAAATCAACAGTCTGATTATCTACTGTCAAAGTAACACCTTTTACAACACCTAACGTAATTGTTACAGGATTTTTTGTTGCAACTGTTGCTTCTGCACTTTTCTTCTCTGGCGATAGGGTTACACCGCCCTCAAGTTCGCTTTCTGAAATGCTGACCCAACTTGTAACATCTGAAACTGCCAATTGCAATTTAACTGTTTCCTTACTTGTCTTATAAGCGATGTCTACATGATTTCCTTCGCCTGATACACTTATAGCTGATTCTACACTAGAAGAACTGCTAGATGAACTACTACTTGAGGAGTGGGGAACAGAGCTAGTTGAACTTATTGAACTTGTTGATTGAACCACACTGTAATTAGAAAAAGAAGGCCCCTCTGGTTGAGTTTGAATATAGTTCCAAACATAATAGGTCACAAAAATTAAAATCGATAAGGCGAAAAGGATAAAATAAAATAAAGGTAAAAAGGATGTTTTTTTCTTCTTTTTCTTACTTGAACGTCTACGACCTGTCAACTCATCTTCATCAACATCTACTTCCTCATAAGTAATCATACTCCCAGAATCATAAGCATCCAAAACAATTTGATCATCTAACTCAACAGCCCATGCATATTTTCTCAAGAAAGAACGCGTGTAAAAAGGACTTGGAAGTTGATCGAAATCGTCTGCTTCCATTGCTTCCAACATATCTAACTGGATTTCTGTCTTTTTCTGCAATTCATCTAAACTCAATCCCTGATTGATTCTAGCTAATCGTAAAACCTCACCAATTGTTTTTTTCCTCATACTTGTCATCCCTTCTTTCTAGTGTCTATTATGATAGGTTACTACGATGGGAATATTGTAAAATCAACTATGTCACCATCATCTATTAAGTGATGTCCTGCTTCAAGGACATCCTCTAAAGTAATTTCCTGTAAAATTTTCGGTAAATCAAAAATTGTCTCACCATGTTCAAAAGCATCATATTGCGTTGCAATAAATTCAAGAGAGTTCATGCTACTGAAAAATTCTCCAAACATCTCTCTTTTGATAATATCTAAATGATCCTCTGTAATATCTAAATCCTTTGTAAAATTACGAATGGCCTTCCTAAATTGATGAGATAAAGCAACTGGCTCTTTTGTATCCATTGTCAACATGACAAAATGAAAGCGACTTGTTACTTCAATTTCAAGAGATAGGGAAGCATCTATTTTACCTGATTCATAACATTTTTGAAAACGATCCGAAGTCCAACCAAACATCATTGAAAACAATAATTTTAATAAAATATGATGTCGATAGCAATCCGCCTCAGCAACTTCTCGCTTACCTCTAATCCCAATCGCTAGTTTGGGAGAAGATACTTCCATTCTCATACTGTCTGTTTGCTTTACAGGCTGTAAAACAAATTTTTCTCTTACTACTTCCTGAACATCTAAATCTTTCAGTTCTTTTCTTTCAAAGTAGTTCTGTACTTGCCCCACATCAAAATCACCAACTAAAAACAGAGACATGTTTACAGGTTTGTAAAATCTTGTAAAATTTTCTTGCAAATTAGTTAGATTGATTTTGGAAATGGATTCCTCACTTCCAACTATATCCGTCGCTAAAGGTGTACCAGGATACAAATTCGCTAGAGTTGAAAAGAATAAACACGAATCTGGATCATCTTGATACATTTCTCGTTCTTGCTGGATAATATCCTGCTCTCTCAAAATGGAAGCTTCAGTAAAGTGTGCTGATGTTACCAATTCATCAAGTAAATCTAAATTCTCTAAGAGATAATCCGTCGATGAAAAAAGATAGTTTGTTTTTGTAAAGCTTGTAAAGGCATTGCTATCCGCACCTAGACTCGTAAATGCTGACATCAAATCGCTAGAATCTTCTCTCTCAAATAATTTATGTTCAAGAAAATGAGCAATTCCCGCAGGATATTCTTTTACATCTCCGTCAACTTCTGTGATAAGCGTATCTACCGAACCAAACTGTACAGTGACACTCCCGTAAACCTCTTTAAATTCCTTTTTAGGCAAAAGAACAACTGTTAATCCATTTGACAAACGAGTTCGATAAATCATTTCTTTTACAGCTGGATAGTATTTTTCTTCAAAAACAACCTTTGTCATTCTATTCCTTCCATAAAGTAAATCGCCTGTAGTTTCACATTATTAGCTGCTCTACAAATAGCATCTTTGTCAACTTGCTCGAGTTTTGCAATCCAACCTTTAAAGTCTGCTGAAGATTTTCCAAGTAAGGCATTTTGATAAGCACGTTCAATCAATGAACCTTGATTATCTTGAGAAAGCAACAAAGACCGACGAATCATTTCCTTGGTCTGCTCTAGCTCAAGCTCTGTAAAATAACCTTTTTTTAAATCAAGTAATTGATTATTCATCATTTTTCGAGCCTGATTCCTATTTTCTCGATTGATACCAGCATACATTCTCAAGAATCCACTAAATAAATCAAGCTGACTTGAAATGGTATAAGCTAATCCAGCATTTTCACGGACATTTGTAAAGAGCTTAGAATGAGCAAATCCACCAAGTAAACCATTCATTACAATCATGGGTAAATGTTGCTCATCGCCATATTCAGCAGAGCAATAATATCCCAACTCTAAAATAGACTGTCCCACATTTTTCCGAACCATACCTTCCTGAAGGATATTGGAATAAGGTTGACAATACTGAACCTTCATATCTCCTTTTCGAGCTTTAAAGCCAAATGATTCTAATACATTTTGAATTTCAACCTCATTAAAATCACCTAGGAAAAAGAAATCTATTCGATCATTGGCCAAAAATTCTTGGAAACAAGAATAAGAACTTTGTGGAGTTTCAGCTAAAATACGATTTCGTAAATCACTATATTCCAATTGAAGACGTTCATCATGAAAAAACAATTTATCCAATTCTTTATGTGCAAAATAAAAAGAATCATCCATATCAGCTGCTAAACTTGCTAGCAATTGTTTTTTCTCAATTTCAAATAAGGCCGGATCAAACCCATTATCAACTACTACGGGTGAAAAAAGAGTTTCTTTTACAAGTTCCAAAATCTGAGAAGTTAGCACGTTTTTCCTACTTAAAAACTCATCACGAACATAGGTAAATGTCAATTCTATAATGTGGCTTTGCCCTCTTCTGAAACAATTGGTTGACATATCTGTACCGTATAGACTGGCCAAGTGTCTCCTCAAATCTTGAGAAGTGGGGTACATCTGATTAGCAGTCTCTAGCATACTTGCACTCAACATGTGACCTGCAATCGTATCAAGGGATAATGGAGCGGTAAAACGCACGGTAATTTTGTTTGTTTTAAACTTTTTTGATTGGATAAAATGTGTTGAAATTCCATGCACTAACTCCATGATTTACCTCCTTATATACAGACTTCTATTATATCACGAAAACCTGAAATTTTCTTGTTCCCTGTAACACTTTTGAAATAAAAATCGCTTACATTTCTAGCTGTCTCTCTCACTATTTTTAGGAAAATATGGTATAATACCAAAGATTGAGGTGAATTATGGAATACAAATTATTTGAAGAATTTATTACCCTCCAAGCACTACTCAAAGAACTTGGAATTACACATAGCGGAGGAGCTATTAAATCATTTCTCTCTGAACATTCTGTTTACTTTAATAGGGAATTAGAGAGTCGTCGTGGAAAAAAACTTCGTATTGGCGATAAAGTTGACATCCCTGACATGAACATTGACATCTTGTTGACACAACCTACTTCTGAAGAACAAGATGAATACCAAGCTGATAAAGTTGAAAAAGAACGGATCGCTAAACTTGTCAAAAAGATGAATAAGGGAGTTAAAAAAGACAAATCGAAACCTGCTTCATCACCAAAAAGCAAACAAGCTCCACGATTCCCTGGTAGATAATCATGTGGCTACAACACCTATCTCTCAAAACTTTTCGTAACTACAAAGAGACGAAAATAGACTTTAATCCTAAATTAAATGTCTTTTTAGGACGTAATGCACAAGGTAAAACAAATATGTTAGAGGCTATCTATTTTTTAGCCTTAACACGTAGCCATCGAACTCGAACAGATAAAAATCTCATTCATTTTGATGAGGAACAACTTCATCTTTCAGGTCTCGTTCAGAAAAAAACGGGATCTATTCCTCTCGAAATTGAACTAACACAAAAAGGACGTGTTACAAAAGTTAATCACTTAAAACAGGCACGACTTTCAGACTATGTAGGACACATGAATGTTGTCTTATTTGCTCCTGAAGATTTACAACTAATTAAAGGGGCACCTTCAGTTCGACGAAAATTCATTGATATGGAGCTTGGGCAAATTAAGCCAATCTATTTATCAGATTTAACCAATTATAACCACATCCTAAAACAAAGAAACACTTACCTAAAATCAGCTCAAAAAATAGATGAAACCTTCCTTTCAGTCTTAGATGATCAGCTAGTTGATTATGGATGTCGTGTAATGAATCACCGCTTAGATTTCATAAAAAAACTAGAATATTTTGGTCGTGAGACACATTTTGAACTTTCTAATCAGATTGAAGAGTTGTCAATATCCTATCAATCTTCTGTAAAGATAACTGACAAGGAAGGCTTATCAGAATCTTTCAAAATTGCTTTAGAAAAAAGTAGGTCCAGAGATTTATTTAAAAAGAATACTGGTGTCGGTCCTCATCGAGATGACATTTCTTTTTATATAAATGGGATGGATGCTAGTTTCGGAAGCCAAGGTCAACATCGTAGTCTCGTCCTCTCGATAAAATTAGCAGAAATCGAATTAATGGAAAGCATTACCACAGAATCTCCGATATTACTGCTTGACGATGTGATGAGTGAACTTGACAACACTAGACAGTTAAAATTATTAGAAACGATTTCTCAATCAATCCAAACCTTTATCACAACAACAAGCTTAGACCATCTTCAAAATCTACCAGAAAATCTAAGTATCTTCACTATTCAGGATGGTAAAGTTTCTGTAAATTAAAATTGACAACATCGTAAAAGAACTCCTGTTTTCACGGGAGTTCTTTCCATTATGGCTTCAAGCCAGT
>NZ_VMMS01000023.1:0-16973 GCF_013277315.1 Streptococcus sp. 2106 | reverse complement strand
AAACTAGGAAACTAGCCGCAGGCCGTACTTGAGTACGGTAAGGCGACGTTGACGTGGTTTGAAGAGATTTTCGAAGAGTATTAGAAATGTTTTAGTAGCTATGATGTCCTATTCCAGATTCAATCCACTATACGATAGACTCGTCGTATAAAAAGACCGCAATACATAGATTGCAGTCTTTCTTTATTTTTTCGCTTGGTAACGACTGGTCAGGATGAAAATCACGGTAAAGACCAACATCATGACACCATAAACAGGTAATGTTTGTCCTGTTAAGGTTGCAATTTCAAGCAGTTTTTGAATTCTTGGGAAGAGAGCGGTAGCTAGGAAACCTCCTACTGACCAAACAATCAAGAGGACACGCCATAGGGTAAATGGCATGCAGGCTCTAAATACGGATAAGAAACCAATTGACCCCAAGAGATAATAGAGTAGAGTTGAGATTTCTAACTCAGACCAACCTTGGCTACTCCCAAATATTTTCACAAACAGGACGCTGAAGACGACCATGAGAGCGCTTGGTAGGGCACGAAGCATGGATCTTCTGAGGAAATTCTGCTCAACAGGTTTGATATTTCGCTCAAAAGTCAGAACGAATGGTGGGAAACCTTCCACAAACTGGTCAATCATGGTAATCTGGATCGGAATGAAGGGGAAAATCAAAATCCACTCTGACCGACCTAGTAAAGCACTGGCAATACAGATGACTGCTAACAGGAAGGAATAGATGGTCTTTATCAAGAAAATCGGGGCGATGTGGGCAATGTTATTGACCACGCGACGACCCTCGAAGAGAATCTCAGGAACATCATTAAAGTCTGAGTTCAAGAGAACCAGATTGGCAATCTGACGGGTTGCTGGATCCCCCTCCGCCATCACGATAGAACAATCCGCCTCACGAAGGGCCAAGATATCATTAACCCCGTCCCCTGTCATAGCCGTTGTATGACCCGCTTTTTTCAACGTTTGGATGATGAGTTTCTTTTGATGAGGGGAAACACGTCCGAAAATAGCTGTCTCCTCCGCCATGGCCATCAATTCCTCATCGATGATTTTCGAACAATCTACATAGCTATGGTAGTCCGCAAAACCAGCCTTCTGGGCAATGCTGGATACAGTGACCGGATTGTCACCAGAAATAATCTTGAGGCCCACTTCCTGAGAACGGAGATAGTCCAGCGTCTCTGCTGCTCCTTCTCGAATAGGATCCAAAATTTCCAGCAAGGCTAAAGCCTGAATATCAGAAGGTTTCTGTGGCTTGTGATGGTCTAATTTCTCCTGACTAAGAGCTAAGACCAAGACACGTGCCCCTCTCTCCAAGGCCTCCCTGGCTTCTGGGACTTCAGAATCCAGCAACATCTCAGGTGCCCCTAAGAAAACTGTCCCCAAACCTTCTAACTCCATAGCCCCCCACTTGCGGTCGCTCGAGAAGGGAAGATTGGAAATCATAGGATAAGCAACATCTCCCACAAAACGCTGGCGAATGGCTTGGGCAGTTGGATTCTTATCCTCACTATGGGCTATGTAGCTAGTCAAGATGCTGGCAATAGCCTCTTCACCATACGTTTCCGTCAACGGAAGAACAGCCTCCACCTGCATCTTTCCTTGGGTGATGGTACCCGTCTTGTCCAGACAGAGCATATCCACGCGCGCCAAGGTCTCAACAGAGTACATCTCCTGCACCAAGACCTTTTTCAAGCCCAGCTTAATCACCGCTGTCAAGAGCGAAGTAATAGTCAAAAGGGCAATTCCCTTAGGCAACATTCCCAAAAGAGCTGTCGACGAGTTTACAACGGATGACTTGAGAGGCAGGCCTTTTAAAAGCAAGGCTTCCAGCAAGAGAGCCAGACCAAAGGGAATGATAATCTTCCCAGTAAAACCAGCCAACTTGTCCAGCGATTTCATGATACGGGAGTTGATGGGGTTAACGGTCTTAGCCTCAAGCATGAGTTTGGCAGCATAGTTGTCTGCACCGACATGGTGAACTTGAGATAAAACTGACCCACTGGCTAGGAAACTTCCTGACAAAAGCAAGGCTTCCACTTCCTTTTGCACCAAATCACTTTCCCCCGTCAACATGGCTTCATTAACCTCCGCAAAGCCTTCCAAAACCAAGGCATCACTGGGAATCTGCTCTCCAGCAGACAGACGAATCACATCTCCTAACACCAATTCTTCCGGATTCAGAGCCACTTCTTGGCCATCACGAATAGTCTTGACCTTTTCCTTGGTCATGAGATTGAGCTTATCCACCATGTGTTTGGCGCGTAGCTCGGTCACGATCCCAGAAAAAGCGTTAAAGCAGATAACAGCAAAAAAGACCAGATTGCTCCAAGCCTGCACAAAGGCAAGGGCCAAAGCAATGGCAAAGTTCAAAGCGTTAAAAAGGGTAAAGACATTTCGTTTAACGATTTGCCAAGTGCTGGTACTGGCTGATGCGGTAAAGTCATTGACCAAACCCTCAGCCTGTCTTTCCTTGACTTCTCTTTGGGTTAATCCCATAATCTTATTTTTATCCATAAATTCTATTATATCATTTTTTTAACAGAATTCTAATTTCATCCCAAATATGCATCTAGTCAAGGGAAAAGTTTGCCAGCCCTCCTTTGATAAGGTATAATAATAACAAGAAAACAATCGAAGGAGATCGCATGTTTTATACTTATTTGCGTGGATTAGTTGTATTGCTCTTATGGTCCATCAATGGCAATGCTCACTATCATAATACTGATAAAATTCCTAATCAAGATGAAAATTATATTTTAGTTGCGCCTCACCGTACCTGGTGGGATCCTGTTTATATGGCCTTTGCGACCAAGCCAAAACAGTTCATCTTTATGGCAAAAAAAGAACTCTTTACCAACCGTATCTTTGGTTGGTGGATTCGTATGTGTGGCGCCTTTCCCATCGACCGTGAAAATCCCAGCGCCTCAGCCATCAAATATCCTATCAACGTTCTCAAAAAAAGTGACCTCTCTCTCATCATGTTTCCAAGTGGTAGCCGCCACTCAAACGATGTCAAGGGGGGCGTAGCACTGATTGCCAAAATGGCCAAGGTCCGTATCATGCCGGTTACCTACACCGGTCCCATGACTTTGAAGGGCTTGATTAGCCGTGAACGTGTCGATATGAACTTTGGAAATCCAATCGATATCTCAGATATCAAGAAAATGAATGATGAAGGCATTGAAACAGTCGCCAATCGTATTCAAACAGAATTCCAACGTCTGGACGAAGAAACGAAACAATGGCACAATGATAAAAAACCAAATCCACTCTGGTGGTTTATCCGCATCCCTGCCCTCATCCTTGCTATTATCCTCGCTATCCTAACCATCATCTTTAGCTTTATCGCAAGCTTCATCTGGAGCCCAGATAAGAAAAGAGATGAACTTGCATAGAAGAAATGAACCTTGGCCAAACAGCTAAGGTTTTCATTTATATAGTAGATTGGAACTAGAATAGTACACCTCTACTTCTAAAACATTTTTAGAAATCGATTTGACTGTCCTGATCGATTTGTCCTATTCTTATTTCATTTTACTATATTTATAAGAATCTCCTAATCAAATCAAAAGCCACTCTACAATAGAGTAACTTTAAGATTTGTCCATTTATACTCAATGAAAAAGCCCTCTGAAAATCAGAGAGCTGATTTGAGTTCGGGCTAAAATCCTAGTGAAACAAAAAAATCTACACGATCAGAAAAGTCTCTATCGTGCCATTTTCATACATGATGTATAGTCCAAGTAGAATGAATACTAAGGGCACAATGATTCGCTCGTATTTTTCAATTGTCTCGAATAGTAACGGAATAGAGGATAACACCCGACTAATCTCGCAAAAGATAATTATGCCGATTACAAGCACAAGCAAGGCCACGAGGGTCTGTGACCAATCTAACGAAGCAAAATAAGGTATATAGATACCTAAATTATCTCCGCCAGACGCAATTGTCAGCAATGTAACTGTCCAAAACAGTTGATTTGCCTTGCTTTGTTCTAATCTTTCAATAATTTCTTCCTCTTCTTCCGCATCTTCTCCAACAATTGCAAGCAGCAACTAAACTCGCCCCTACAAGTAAGCCTGTGCCTAGATATTGCCCCGCATAAATATGCCATTTCTGTTTATTCTGTGATAGCTGTGCAAATAAAATAATTAAAATAATTAAATAATCGATATATGATTGTCTGTCCCATAAAAAAACCTCCTGTATTAGTCAGTAATAAATCAGCAGATTTTAGGAGAGCACAGACACATTAATTTAGCTATCGCTAGTGGGTAATGTCGAACATAGGAAAGCATTTTACTCCTCCTCAAAACGTAGTTACAAAGTAATTTCTAACTGGAATTCGGTGACTACTTCCATGTAAAGTATAACATACTATACTTTACTTCGTAAAGTGTGGGCTCTCCGAGGGGGCTTGCAGACACCTACTCGACTTTTCAAGCCGAGTAGCTGCGCACCTTTATGGTGTAATTAGCTGATACCATTTGAGGTTTTTGTAGTCTCCAAAATTGTGACCGATAAAACCTCAATAAAAAAGCCCTCTGAAGTCAGAGAGCTGATTTGAGCCCGGGCTAAAATCCTAGTGGAAAAGATGAAACTCCTTGTGTTCATCGAACACTGTGTCATTTCCCTATTTTCATACGGATTTTTGACACCCTTAGCATCATGATTCTTGCTAGATAAACCGTTTATAGGCTAGGCGACGAGGCGAAGATTGTACGAAACTTTCAGTGAAACAAAAAAAAATCTCCCCCAAGGGAGAAAAGCTGGTTTATTTTTCCTTACAGTGCTAGGAACCGTAACCGAAGATTATACTTGAGTATAGCGAGGTAAGGTGACAACGCAAAAAAGCTACCCAATTTAGAGTAGCTTTATTATCAAGATATGCTCAATTGAACACGGCCTAAGCACTTGGCAAAAAAGATAAAATCTCCTAGAAACTGAAGTTTCTTCGTCAATTTTCCTATTTTTGCTTTGTGCTTTTGACGGCCTTTGTATCTTGAATTAGCGACGAAGTCCTAGAGAGTTGATCAACTCACGGTAACGGTTAACGTCGTTTTTACGCAAGTATGCAAGCAAGTTACGACGGCGACCGATTTTTTTCATCAGTCCACGGTAAGTAGCGTGGTCTTTTTTGTGTTGTTTGATGTGTTCGTTAAGGTGGTTGATTTCCCAAGTAAGGACAGCAACTTGAACCTCTACTGAACCTGTATCACCTTCGTGACGTGCATATTGTGCGATGATTTCATTTTTTTTCTCTTTTGAGATTGCCATGATGTTTCTCCTTTTTATTTGGCTTCATCCGAGTGACAGGTTGGCATGCCTGTAACCAAGAAGAAGTTATTTGTCTTTACGACAATCCCTATTCTACCAATAACTAACTTCTTTGTCAACAGATTTACTTTCTTGTTTTAAATATGCTATAATAATCATAGCAAGAAATCTAAGTTGTCTGTTTTTTTAAAACGAGGTGATTATCATGCGTAAATTCTATTTCCATCTCACCTACTATCTGGTCATATTCTTCTTTTTATTGGCCTCTTTATGAATTATTTTCACTGCTCTCATCCGGTTCCAATCTGCTAGGACTCATCTTCTAAATATCTTTATCTTTTCTCCGTTAGTAACCTTCATCGTTTCTCTTCTTTACGGTTACCGTTTCCCTTTTTCCCTTTTGACATTGGATTGCTCTTTTGCTTTACTATCATTTCTTTCCACGATTTTAGCATTGTCTACTTTTTAGCCTATGAAACCTTTGCTCTGATCGGCATGGCTTCCGGTATTGGTATCAAGCATATTCTGCAAAAATGAAAAACAAAAAACTTTCACAAAATCCTTGAAAAATCTCACAATCATGCTATAATAATCCATAGAGACAAGTCACTTAGTCCCTTTCTACTAGAGAGTGCGTGGTTGCTGAGAACGCATAGAAAGACTATACTGATACTACTCTACTGACTTTTATGCAAACATAAAACGGTGGCCACGTTAGAGCCAATCAGAGGTGTCCCTCTTTTTTGAGGCACATAAATGAAGGTGGAACCACGTTGCGACGTCCTTTTGAGGATGTCGCTTTTTGTTTTTCTAGCTTTCAAAATCCTCTGTCCCTGTTTTCAGAATAGGGTTAACACATTCGTCAATAATATAAGTAAGGAGAACATCATGATTAACATTACTTTCCCAGATGGCGCTGTTCGTGAATTCGAATCTGGCGTTACAACTTTTGAAATTGCCCAATCTATCAGCAATTCCCTAGCTAAAAAAGCCTTGGCTGGTAAATTCAACGGCAAACTCATCGACACTACTCGTGCTATCACTGAAGATGGAAGCATCGAAATTGTAACACCTGATCACGAAGATGCCCTTCCAATCTTGCGTCACTCAGCTGCTCACTTGTTCGCCCAAGCAGCTCGTCGTCTTTTCCCAGACATTCACTTGGGAGTTGGTCCAGCCATCGAAGATGGTTTCTACTACGATACTGACAACACAGCTGGTCAAATCTCTAACGAAGACCTTCCTCGTATCGAAGAAGAAATGCAAAAAATCGTCAAAGAAAACTTCCCATCTATTCGTGAAGAAGTGACTAAAGACGAGGCACGTGAAATCTTCAAAAATGACCCTTACAAGTTGGAATTGATTGAAGAACACTCAGAAGACGAAGGCGGTTTGACTATCTATCGTCAGGGTGAATATGTAGACCTCTGCCGTGGACCTCACGTTCCATCAACAGGTCGTATCCAAATCTTCCACCTTCTCCATGTAGCAGGTGCTTACTGGCGTGGAAATAGCGACAACGCTATGATGCAACGTATCTACGGTACAGCTTGGTTTGACAAGAAAGACTTGAAAAACTACCTTCAAATGCGTGAAGAAGCTAAGGAACGTGACCACCGTAAACTTGGTAAAGAGCTTGACCTCTTTATGATTTCACAAGAAGTGGGACAAGGTTTGCCATTCTGGTTGCCAAATGGTGCGACTATCCGTCGTGAATTGGAACGCTACATCGTAAACAAAGAGTTGGCTTCTGGCTACCAACACGTCTACACTCCACCACTTGCTTCTGTTGAGCTTTACAAGACTTCTGGTCACTGGGATCATTACCAAGAAGACATGTTCCCAACCATGGACATGGGTGACGGGGAAGAATTTGTCCTTCGTCCAATGAACTGTCCGCACCACATCCAAGTTTTTAAACACCATGTTCACTCTTACCGTGAATTGCCAATCCGTATCGCTGAAATCGGTATGATGCACCGTTACGAAAAATCTGGTGCCCTCACTGGCCTTCAACGTGTACGTGAAATGTCACTCAACGACGGTCACCTATTCGTTACTCCAGAACAAATCCAAGAAGAATTCCAACGTGCCCTTCAGTTGATTATCGATGTTTATGAAGACTTCAACTTGACTGACTACCGCTTCCGCCTCTCTCTTCGTGACCCTCAAGATACTCATAAGTACTTTGATAACGATGAGATGTGGGAAAATGCCCAAACCATGCTTCGTGCAGCTCTTGATGAAATGGGCGTGGACTACTTTGAAGCCGAAGGTGAAGCAGCCTTCTACGGACCAAAATTGGATATCCAGATTAAAACTGCCCTTGGAAAAGAAGAAACCCTTTCTACTATCCAACTTGATTTCTTGTTGCCAGAACGCTTCGACCTCAAATACATCGGAGCTGATGGCGAAGATCACCGTCCAGTCATGATCCACCGTGGGGTTATCTCAACTATGGAACGCTTCACCGCTATCTTGATTGAGAACTACAAAGGTGCCTTCCCAACATGGCTGGCACCACACCAAGTAACCCTCATCCCAGTATCTAACGAAAAACACGTGGACTACGCTTGGGAAGTAGCTAAGAAACTCCGCGACCGTGGTGTCCGTGCAGACGTAGATGAACGCAATGAAAAAATGCAGTTCAAAATCCGTGCTTCACAAACCAGCAAAATTCCTTACCAATTGATTGTTGGAGATAAGGAAATGGAAGACGGAACAGTCAACGTTCGTCGCTATGGCCAAAAAGAAACACAAACTGTCTCAGTAGATGATTTTGTTGGAGCTATTCTAGCTGATATCGCCAACAAATCACGCGTTGAGAAATAAGAGTCTAGCATAAAAGCCTCCAATCTGGAGGCTTTTTGTCATCTATTTTTACTCAAGGACTAGGTTCACTTGAGCAAACTGAATCCGCACTATCGTTCCTTTTCCGGCCTCAGACTCGATACGAATCTCGTGCCCCAGTTCTTCAGAAATTTTCTTAGATAGGTAAAGGCCGAGGCCAGATGACTGCTGGGTTAGGCGTCCATTATATCCTGAAAAGCCACGTTCAAAGACTCGGAGGACATCACTGTTTTTTATCCCGATTCCCGTATCCTTGATACAAAGCTCTTGCCCCTCCATATAAATCTCCAGACCACCTTCCTTAGTGTACTTGAGACTATTTGAGATAATTTGTTCAATGACCACTAGTAGCCACTTCTTATCCGTCACGATTTCTTTATCAAGGTCATGTAGATTGACATTTAAGCCTTTTTGAATAAAGAAAAGAGCGTATTTCCGAATTATTTCCTTGACAAGGTTCTCAATTTGAACCTGCTTTAAGACCAAATCATCATGAAAACTTTCTAAACGCAGGTACTGTAAAACTAAATTGGTATAGGAGTCAATCTTGAAAATTTCCTGTTCTAATTGCTGCTTCAGTTGGCGGTCGACCACTTCTGCAACTAAGAGTTGACTGGCTGCAATGGGGGTCTTTATCTGATGGACCCACAAGGTATAGTAATCCAGCAAATCCGTCAGTTTTCTTTCTGCTTTTGACCTCTGCTGATAGAGTTCCATCTCACGCGCTTCTAATTTTTCTGCTAAAGCTATTTCCAAAGGAGACTTGGCTTCCCTCTCTCCATAGAGAAGTTCCTGGCGATAGACCTGCGTTTCCACCAATATGTCCCAAGTGAAAAATAATATGGTTACAAAGCAACACAGCAGGAAAAAGTAGAGAAAGTAAATTCCCAAACTGGCAAATAAAAACTGAAAAAGCAAAACTAGAAATGTTAAAGAAAGCAGATAGACAAACAGACGACTACGGGAGCGCAGATAGGCCAGAAAAAATTGTTTCCAATCAAGCATGCTTCAGTCCGTACCCTATCCCTTTCTTGGTCTCGATAAATCCTATCAAGCCCTGCTCTTCCAATTTTTTACGCAAACGAGCCACATTAACAGAGAGGGTATTGTCATCAATGAAAAAGTCACTGTTCCAAAGTTCCCGCATGAGGTCGTCACGCGCTACAATATTGCCCGCATGCTCAAACAACACGCTTAAAATCTGGAATTCGTTCTTGGTCAAATTCAAGACTTGCCCTTGATAATGCACATCCATGGATTTGGTATTGAGGATAACACCAGCATATTCCAGTAAACTCTCGTCACGCCCAAACTCATAGGAACGGCGCAGCAAGCCCTGAACCTTGGCTAAAAGAACCTGCTGGTCAAAAGGCTTGGTCACAAAGTCATCCGCCCCCATATTGATTGCCATAACAATATCCATAGCCTGGTCTCTCGAAGACAGAAACATGATGGGGACCTTGGAAATCTTGCGAATCTCCTGACACCAGTGATAGCCATTAAACAAGGGAAGTCCAATATCCATGAGGACCAGATGAGGTTCCGATTGAACAAATAGACTCAAAACTTCCATAAAGTCTTCTACCAGCACCACTTCAAATCCCCATTCAGAGAGCATTTTTCCGACTTGTTGACGAATAACCTGATCATCTTCTACTAGTAAAATCTTGTGCATGCGCTCCTCCTTTTCTATTATTATAACAGATTTTTCGATGCTCGAAGGTCTGAAACTGAATTTGACATAGCTTGTTTTTAGCCAGTACAAACAGGCAATGCTACTAGCTAATTTAAGGGAAATTTGATAAGATAAATAAAAAGAAAGGAGCTATTATGGTCAATATTTTTGATTATCTGAAAGATGTCGCACACGATTCCTTTTACGACCTTCCTTTAAATGAATTAGATATTCTAGCCTTAACAGAAATCACCTACCTCTCCTTTGATAATCTGGTCTCCACAGCTCCTCAGCGACTTTTAGACCTAGCTCCTCAGGTTCCAAGGGAGCCTAACATGTTGACCAGCAAAAATCGCCTCCAGCTATTGGATGAGCTATCTCAACACAAGCGCTTCAAAAATTGCAAACTCTCCCATTTTATCAACGACATCGACCCTGAACTGCAAAAACAATTTGCGGCTATGACCTACCGCCTCACTCTCGATACCTATCTGATTGTTTTTCGAGGTACAGATGATAGTATTATTGGTTGGAAGGAAGATTTCCACCTGACCTATATGAAGGAAATTCCTGCTCAAAAGCACGCCATTCGCTATTTAAAGAACTTTTTTGCCCAACATCCTAAGCAAAAGGTCATTCTGGCTGGGCATTCCAAGGGAGGAAATCTAGCCATCTATGCTGCTAGTCAAATTGAGCAAAACTTGCAAGATCAGATCACAGCAGTTTATACCTTTGATGCGCCTGGTCTCCACAAAGAACTGACACAAACCGAGGGTTATCAAAGGATAATGGATAGAACCAAGGTCTTCATCCCACAAGGGGCCATTAGCGGTATGATGATGGAAATCCCTAACCAGCAAATCATCGTGCACAGTACTGCCTTGGGTGGTATCGCCCAGCACGATACCTTTAGTTGGCAGATTGAGGACAAGCACTTCGTTCAACTGGATAAGACCAACAGTGATAGCCAACAAGTAGATACGACCTTCAAGGAGTGGGTGGCCACAGTCCCTGACGAGGAACTCCAGCTCTACTTCGACCTCTTCTTCGGCACCATTCTTAATTCTGGTATTACTTCTATCAATGACTTGGCTTCCTTAAAGGCGATTGAACACATTCATCATCTCTTCGTCCAAGCGCAATCCCTCACTCCAGAAGAAAGAGAAACCATGGGACGCCTTACCCAGTTATTGATTGATACCCGTTACCAAGCTTGGAAGAATAGATAAAAAGCTTATGAAAAGGTAATACTCTTCGAAAATCTCTTCAAACCACGTCAGCGTCGCCTTACCGTATATATGTGACTGACTTTGTCAGTCTTATCTACAACCTCAAAGCGGTGCTTTGAGCAACCTGCGGCTAGCTTCCTAGTTTGCTTTTTGATTTTCATTGAGTATAAAAACCTTCTCATAAGCTTTTTTATTTTAAAGAAGAATTCACTCCTTCATCTGACTCTCTGCATCAGCCACAACTTGCTCTAAACTAGTCTGACCAAGCTCTGCCTCCATAGCTTGCTGGATCCTCTCCAATTTTTGATCCAAAACCTCATGAATATGAGCTCCGACTGGGCAATTTGGATTCGGATTGTCATGGAAACTGAAGAGTTGACCAGTCTTACCAAGACACTCAACCGCCTGATAAACATCTAATAGACTAATGTCTTTAAGATCCTTAACAATCTCTGTTCCGCCCGTTCCACGCGCTACTGAAATCAGCTCTGCCTTCTTCAACTGGGACAAGGTTTTTCTGATAATGACAGGATTGACCCCGACACTAGCAGCCAGAAAATCACTGGTCACCTTGCTTTCCTTCCCCTTGAGGGCAATGATTATCAGCATATGAGTCGCAATGGTAAATCTACTTGGAATTTGCATCCTCTTCTCCTTTTTACGAGGCTCCCCTGCCTCTACTCTTCTTTTTCTTTTATTATACCCTTTTTAGTTGTAATGTCAATCGTTACCACTTTTCAACCAAGCATCTAATTCCCTATCATAGCCCTCTTTCTGGGCCAATTCTCTCAGAAATTCCTGATGATGAGTATGGTGGATCCCATTGACCAGACTTTCATAGTAAACCTCAAAATAGGGAAGTTTAAGATCTTTAGCCAGCTGCAATTCAGCTGCCACATCGTAGTCTACCCGTCGGAAGTCCATATCTACCAAACCCTTGTCATCAAACTCTAAAATCATATACTGGGCCCGCAAGTCCTTCCGCAACTGGGCATCCAAAAAGAAAGGTTGCCCAATCGAACCCGGATTAACAATCAATTGTCCACCAGTCCCGTAACGAAGCAACTGCTGGTGAATATGACCATAAACAGCAATATCACAAGGGGGATTGGTCACCAAGCGGTCAAAATCCTCTTGCGCCCCAGTATGAATCAACTCTCGCCCCCAGTTCTTATCAGGAAGATGGTGGCTAATTCCCACCGTCAAATCCCCAAACTGACGATGAAGCTGGAGAGGTTGATTGTGGAGCAGTTCAATTTCTTCTAGGGAAATTTCCTCTAAAACATACTGGCACTGGCGCAAGAGATAGCGTTGACTGGGGCGAGTACTATCCAATTCCTTACGGACACCATGCCAAAGACTGTCTTCCCAGTTTCCCAAAACTCTAGCCGTAATCGGTAGTTGAGCCAACAAGTCCAAAATCCTTCTACGCCCTGTCCCTGGCATGAGAATGTCTCCCAAAAGCCAGTATTCATCCACTCCTAGCTGCCGAGCATCTGCCAAAACAGCCTCCAAGGCGGTGGTATTTCCATGAATATCTGAAAGAAGAGCTATTTTCGTCATATCCATCTCCTCGTTTTTTCTCTTGCAATAAGTATAACATAAAAAGTCACAGCTAGAGAAATCTAGCTTTTTTTGATATACTAGATAAAGATATTAGACAAGAGGAAGCGAATGACCCCGAATAAAGAAGACTATCTAAAATGTATTTATGAAATTGGCATAGACCTGCATAAAATCACCAACAAGGAAATTGCGGCCCGCATGCAAGTCTCTCCCCCTGCCGTAACTGAAATGATTAAACGGATGAAAAGTGAAAATCTCATCCTCAAGGACAAGGAATGTGGCTATCTACTGACTGACCTTGGACTCAAACTGGTCTCTGAACTCTATCGTAAGCATCGCTTGATTGAAGTTTTTCTAGTTCATCATTTAGACTATACGAGTGACCAGATTCACGAGGAAGCTGAGGTCTTGGAACATACTGTCTCTGACCTGTTCGTGGAAAGACTGGATAAATTGCTAGGTTTCCCTAAAACCTGCCCCCACGGAGGAACCATTCCTGCCAAGGGAGAACTCTTAGTTGAAATCAATAACCTGCCACTAGCTGACATCAAGGAAGCTGGCTCCTATCGCCTGACTCGTGTGCACGATAGTTTTGACATTCTCAGTTATCTGGACAAGCACTCACTTCACATCGGTGATTCGCTCCAAGTCAAGCAGTTTGATGGCTTTAGTAATACCTTCACTATCCTCAGTAAAGACGAGGATTTACAAGTAAGTATGGACATTGCCAAACAACTCTATGTCGAAAAAATCGACTAATTTCTCAAGTCCCCTACCAACCCTGAAAGTTTGATTTTCAGGGTTTTCTTATCTATTTTTTATATCAAGAACAATGGCAAACGCTTTCACTCCCCGGCTAAATATTATATAATAATTATATAAACTATTACGTCACTAACAGATGAAAAAAGGAGGTCTTAACATGAAAAAAATCATCTACACCAAGACCATTGAGCTCCTTGTCATTGATGGAATTCTGCTGGCATTTTTGACATTTAAAGAGAGACTTACTTGGGATTGGATTTTGATTTACAGTGGTTGGCTCATTTTCTTTCATCCTGTGCTGTTGACCTATCTTTCTAACCAGCTTTGTGACCACTTTAGTCAATTCTATTCCCAGATTAGAGCGAGATTCTGGTCTTTTGCCTTACAAATTCTCCTATGGGATATCCTGATGATTCTCTCCTTGATATATTTGAGTGGTGTGCCACTTTTCCTTCAGGGAACTCTCCTAATCCTAGGTCATCTCATCCCTTCCTATCGCATAAGCCAAAGTCTGAAAAGAGGCTTCCTAAAAGCCTATCAAGAACCGATGTCTTTTTGGAGTATTTTATGATAGATGAGAAAAACCAAGCCGTCTGAGCTTGGTCTTTCTTATCTATTTTTAGTATCAAGGATAATGGTGACTGGTCCATCATTGACCAGCTCAACCTGCATATCCGCTCCAAAGATGCCTGTCTGAATGGGTACTTCTTGCGCTAATTTTTGATTGAAAGCATCATAGAAGTCTGATGCCATATCAGGTTTGGCTGCTCCTGTGAAGGCGGGACGATTGCCTTTCTTAGTATCTGCAAAGAGGGTAAACTGAGAAATAGAAAGGATTTCTCCTTCAATATTTTTGACAGACAGGTTCATCTTGCCTTCTACGTCTGAAAAAATACGCATGTTAGCCAGTTTTCTCACAGCATAGTCCAAATCTTCCTCTTGGTCCTCTGGTCCAACACCAACCAGCAATAAGAGTCCCTGATTGATTTTTCCCTGAACCTGACCTTCGATACTGACTTGGGCTTTTTTAACCCGTTGGATAATGATTTTCATAATAGCCTTTCTAGTAAGAGCTAGGCCAATTAGCCGTTGGTCCGTTTAACAGAATAGACTTCTGGCACACTCTTAATCTTGTCCACGACCGTGGTCAGTGTAGAGAGGTTGGTAATGCCAAAGGACACATGGATATTAGCAAATTTCATATCCTTAGTTGGTTGGGCATTGACTGTTGAGATATTCTTGGTTGTGTTGGAAAGAACTTGCAGGACATCGTTCAAGAGGCCTGTACGGTTGAGACCGTAGATGTCGATATGGGCCATATACTCCTTATTTGAGCTAGAGTACTGATCTTCCCACTCCACATCAAGGAGACGTTGCTCGTAGTTTTCTTGGGCACGCAGGTTCATACAGTCCACACGGTGAATAGCCACACCACGCCCCTTGGTAATGTAGCCGACAATATCATCACCAGGCACGGGATTACAGCACTTGGCAATCCGCACTAGCAGACCTGAGGCACCTTCAATGACTACACCACCCTCATGCTTGACCTTGAGGGTTTCTTTGTTCTCAACCTTGATCTCGCCACCTTTGACAAGTTCTTCTGCCTCCGCCTTAGCCTTGGCACGTTCTTCTTCACGGCGTTCCTTTTCAGTCAGACGGTTAAAGACGGTAATAGCACCGATTTCTCCAAAACCAATGGCCGCAAAAAGGGATTCTTCTGTCTTGTAGCTAGTCTTTTGTAGAACTTGGTCCATGTGACGCTTGTCCATGAATTTATTTGCTACATAGCCATTTTCTTGGAACTGGGCCATCAACATCTCACGACCCTTGTTGACAGACAATTCCTTATCTTGATTTTTAAAGAACTGACGAATCTTGTTACGAGCCTTGCTGGTCTTGACCATATTGAGCCAATCACGGCTCGGTCCAAAGGAGTTAGGGTTGGTGACAATTTCAACCTGATCCCCTGTCTTGAGCTTGGTTGTCAGTGGAACCATACGGCCATTGACCTTGGCACCCGTCGCTTTTTCACCGACTTTGGTATGAATTTCGTAGGCAAAGTCAATCGGTCCTGAATCTTTGGGAAGAGAACGGACAGCTCCATCTGGTGTAAAGACGTAAATCTCCTCAGCCAGATAGTTTTCCTTAACAGAGTCCACAAATTCCTTGGCATCATCAGCTTGATCTTGAAGCTCCATCATCTCCTTGATCCAGTTCATCCCAATAGCCGATTCCTTGCTGTTAACCTGCCCCTTAACGCCTTTCTTATAAGCCCAGTGAGCCGCAACCCCGTACTCAGCCACCTCGTGCATGGCCTTGGTCCGAATTTGGAATTCAATCGGCCCTTTTGGCCCATAGACAGTCGTATGGATAGACTGGTAACCATTTGCCTTGCGGTTAGCGATGTAGTCCTTAAAGCGACCAGGCATGGGTTTCCAAAGTTCATGCACATAACCAAGCATGGCATAAACATCACTTTGGGTATCCAAAATACAACGAATGGCAATCAGGTCATAGATTTCCTCAAACCGTTTTCTCTTGTCCTGCATTTTGCGGAAAATTGAGTAAATATGCTTGGGACGACCATAAATCTTCCCTTTCAAGTGACGATCTATCGTATACTCCTCTAATTTTGTGACTACCTCATCCACCAAGGCTTCACGCTCTCTGCGCTTTTCCTTCATCATATTGGTAATCTTGTAAAACTCTGTCGAGTTGAGATAACGGAAAGACAGGTCTTCCAATTCCCATTTGACACTGGAAATCCCCAAACGGTGAGCAAGTGGGGCATAGATTTCCATAGTTTCTTTGGAAATGCGCTCCTGCTTGTCTTTTCGAAGATGTTTCAGGGTTCGCATATTGTGCAAGCGGTCAGACAGTTTGACCAAGATAACGCGGATGTCCTCAGACATGGCCATGAGCATCTTGCGATGATTTTCAGCCAACTGCTCTTCGTGAGACTTGTACTCGACCTTGCCAAGCTTGGTGACTCCGTCAACAATCACGCGCACATCGGGACCAAACTCTCTTTCCAAATCGTCCAAGGTCGCATCTGTATCTTCCACCACATCATGCAAGAAACCACAAGCTACCGTTACAGCATCCAGCTTGAGTTTGGCTAGAATACCTGCCACTTGAATAGGGTGAATGATATAAGGCTCGCCTGATTTGCGGTATTGACCACTATGACAATCCACCGCATAGACCAAGGCCTTATGGACAAAATGGACATCCTCTTCCGTTAAATATTTTTTGGTTAAAGCGACAACTTCTTCGCCTGTTAAATTCACTTCTTTTGGCATCTCTACTCTCCAATTCTTCCTACCATTTTATCACTTTTTTAAGAATATGAAAACTAGATTGGAACAGAATAAGAAAAAAATAATTCAGAATTGCTTGATAATTCTGAATTATTGGTCCATAATATACTACGAAGTTAGATTTTAAACTTAGGTGATAGAAGGAGAGATAGAAGAACGGAAACCATATTGTAACCCAAAGACTTTTTGACTTCCCCAATTTCCCTGAAGATACGAAAGATAAACGTATCACATACACTGGTACCTTGACTGGATTTTGAAATTAATACTCAATGAAAATC
>NZ_VMMS01000022.1:0-19313 GCF_013277315.1 Streptococcus sp. 2106 | reverse complement strand
AGTCCCAACTATTTTTGAATGTTTGGAACGCTTTTTAAAACTAAATGACTATAAAAAGAAATGCCACGCTATGAAGGCTCAAGCGATTGTCACAAGTCAAGGGAGAATTGTTTCTTTGGATATCGCTGTGAACTATTGTCATGATATGAAGTTGTTCAAAACGAGTCGCAGAAATATCGGACAAGCTGGTAAAATCTTGGCTGACAATGGTTATCAAGGACTCATGAAGCTATATCCTCTTTTGCAGGAAGTCTAATATTGTTATAAAATGATTTGAATTCCAAAATCACATTGTTCCGTCCGTATTTCATTTTACTGTATGTCTTCCTAAGCTCCAAAGTTTCTGCGTCAAATTTCCTATTTTCACTGTAGTCTTTGACACTTCGAACGACAATTTGAATCATATATTCAAAAAAAAATGAAAAATTTGTGCCAACAAGCCTAAATATTCTGAAAATTTGTTTGATTTTTAATGGATAATATGATATAATGGTTGTCAATCTATAATTCACATAAACAGAGGAGTAGAAAATGAAAAAAAGTCGTGTATTTGCTACAGCAGGTCTTGTTTTATTAGCAGCAGGTGTACTTGCAGCATGCAGTTCTTCAAAATCATCTGATTCATCAGCCCCTAAAGCTTATGGCTATGTTTATACAGCAGACCCAGAAACCTTGGACTACCTGATTTCAAGTAAAAATAGTACAACAGTAGTGACTTCAAATGGGATTGATGGTTTATTCACTAACGATAATTACGGGAATCTTGCTCCTGCAGTTGCAGAGGATTGGGAAGTCTCTAAGGATGGTTTGACCTACACTTATAAGATTCGTAAAGGGGTTAAATGGTTTACCTCTGATGGAGAAGAATATGCAGAGGTGACGGCTAAAGATTTCGTGAACGGTTTAAAACACGCAGCAGATAAAAAATCAGAAGCTATGTATTTAGCTGAAAATTCGGTTAAAGGCTTAGCAGATTATCTATCAGGAACTTCAACAGATTTTTCAACAGTTGGTGTCAAGGCGGTTGATGATTATACGTTACAATACACTTTGAACCAGCCTGAACCGTTCTGGAACTCTAAGTTGACCTATTCTATTTTCTGGCCTCTGAATGAAGAATTCGAAACATCAAAAGGAAGCGATTTTGCTAAACCAACAGATCCGACATCCTTGCTTTATAATGGTCCATTCTTGTTGAAAGGGTTGACTGCAAAATCTTCTGTAGAGTTTGTAAAAAATGAGCAATATTGGGATAAAGAAAATGTCCACCTAGATACTATCAATCTAGCTTACTATGATGGCTCAGATCAGGAGTCGCTAGAGCGTAACTTCACTAGTGGAGCTTATAGTTATGCCCGTCTTTTCCCTACCAGCTCCAACTATTCTAAGGTTGCAGAAAAATACAAGGACAATATCTATTATACACAACCAGGCTCTGGGATTGCTGGTCTCGGTGTGAATGTTGATCGCCAAAGTTACAACTATACTTCTAAAACTACAGATTCAGAGAAAGCAGCTACTAAGAAGGCATTGCTTAACAAAGATTTCCGTCAAGCCTTGAATTTTGCTCTTGATCGCTCAGCTTACTCAGCTCAAATCAATGGTAAAGATGGAGCAGCTTTAGCAGTTCGTAATCTATTTGTAAAACCAGACTTTGTTTCAGTTGGTGAGAAGACCTTTGGTGATTTAGTCGCTGCTCAACTTCCTGCTTATGGAGATGAGTGGAAAGGTGTGAATTTAGCTGATGGGCAGGATGGTTTATTCAATGCTGACAAGGCCAAGGCAGAGTTTGCGAAAGCTAAGAAAGCTTTAGAAGCAGATGGCGTTCAGTTTCCTATTCATCTGGATGTTCCAGTAGACCAAGCATCAAAAGGCTACATCGCCCGTATTCAGTCCTTTAAACAATCTGTAGAAACAGTTCTTGGTGTTGAAAATGTCGTTGTCGATATTCAACAAATGACAAGTGATGAATTCCTTAATATTACTTACTATGCTGCCAATGCTTCATCTGAGGATTGGGATGTATCGGGAGGAGTTACATGGGGACCAGACTATCAAGACCCATCTACTTACTTGGATATTTTAAAAACAACTAGCAGTGAAACTACAAAAACATATTTAGGATTTGATAATCCAAATAGCCCTTCAGTAGTTCAAGTTGGTTTGAAAGAATACGATAAATTGGTTGATGAAGCTGCCAAAGAGACAAGCGACTTGAATGTCCGTTATGAAAAATATGCAGCGGCTCAAGCATGGTTGACTGATAGTTCTCTCTTTATTCCTGCTATGGCTTCTTCTGGTGCAGCACCGGTGCTTTCACGAGTTGTTCCATTTACTGGAGCTTCTGCGCAAACAGGCTCTAAGGGGTCAGATGTTTACTTCAAATATTTGAAATTGCAAGATAAAGCGGTGACTAAGAAAGAGTATGAAAAAGCTCGTGAAAAATGGTTGAAAGAAAAAGCTGAATCAAATGAGAAAGCTCAAAAAGAATTGGCAAGTCATGTGAAGTAAATAATTTCTAATAGAACTTTCTCTCCATGAGGAGAAGGTTCTTTTGGGATTTTTAAAGGAAATAATATGAAAAAATATATTTTTATGCGTGTTTTGCGGTCATTGGTTTCGATTTTCTTAGTGACGACTTTGACCTACACGATTATCTATACCTTGGTTCCTCGAAAATTGATTTTCAAGCAGGATCCTAACTATAATAAAATTGCGACAACGGCTGATAAACGTGATAACTATGAAAATACTGTGTTTGAGCGTATGGGCTACATTGAGTATTACGATACTAAAGAGTTGCAAGAAAAGGCAAGTAGCATGGATTCTTCTGTAACAGTAGAAGCAAATGCGACCAATAAAGCTATTTATGAAAAGTACATCAATCAATTAGGTCATGGTTGGACTTTGGGAGAATTTACTGAAAGTGGTCAATTCTATGCTAGTCGTGAAATCCCCATTTTTGAACGTGTTTTTCACTTCTATGCTAACTTGATTGACATTGACCATACAAATAAAATCCAAGACCCTGAAAATCCAGACTTGAAACGCTACCTTCGTTTTGAAAATGATCCAGCTATCGGATGGTCATTGGTCGGTTCAGGAACTAAACATAAATATCTCTTATACTTTAACAGTCAGTTCCCATTTGTTCATCAAAACTTTGTGAACTTGAATTTAGGTGACTCTTACCCAACCTATGCTAATACACCAGTTCTTCAGGTTATTACTCAAGGTCAAGGACAAACCAAAACTGCCCAAGTTCAGTTCCCAACAGGTAAGAAAACGTCTTCTGTAAATATTTACTCAAGAACCTACAAGTCACCTAGTCAGGCTGACTCTCGTGAAGTAGCTAGCTATGGGAAAGATGATCCTTATACAGCGACTGAAAGTAATTACCAATATCCATCTATGATTGTCAGCTCTGCTATTACTGGTTTGATTGGTTTGGTGATTTCTTATGCGATTGCAGTGCCACTTGGTTCAGCCATGGCTCGTTTCAAGAACACTTGGATTGATAGCTTCTCAACAGGGGCTTTGACCTTCTTGCTTGCTCTTCCAACCATTGCCTTGGTTTACATCGTTCGATTGATTGGATCATCTATTGGTCTTCCAGATTCGTTCCCTATCTTGGGAGCTGGAGATTGGCGTTCTTACGTTTTACCAGCAGTCATCCTTGGTTTGTTGGGTGCTCCTGGTACAGCTATTTGGATTCGTCGTTACATGATTGACTTGCAATCTCAAGACTTTGTTCGTTTCGCTCGTGCAAAAGGTTTGTCTGAAAAAGAAATTTCAAACAAACACATCTTTAAAAATGCCATGGTTCCGCTGGTTTCAGGAATTCCTGGTGCTATTATTGGGGTTATCGGTGGTGCAACCCTTACTGAAACAGTCTTCGCCTTCCCAGGTATGGGTAAAATGTTGATTGACTCTGTAAAAGCATCTAATAACTCTATGGTCGTTGGTCTTGTCTTCATCTTTACATGTATTTCTATCTTCTCACGTCTTTTGGGAGATATTTGGATGACTATTATTGACCCACGTATTAAATTGACTGAGAAAGGAGGCAAATAATGTCTACAATCGATAAAGAAAAATTTCAGTTTATAAAACGTGACGATTTTGCCTCTGAAACTATTGATGCGCCAGCATATTCTTACTGGAAATCAGTGTTTAGACAATTTATGAAGAAAAAATCAACTGTAGTCATGTTGGGAATCTTGGTAGCCATCATTTTGATGAGTTTCATCTACCCAATGTTTTCTAAGTTTGATTTCAATGATGTCAGCAAGGTAAACGACTTTAGTGCTCGTTATATCAAGCCAAATGCTGAGCATTGGTTCGGTACAGACAGTAACGGTAAATCACTCTTTGACGGTGTCTGGTTTGGAGCTCGTAACTCTATCCTTATTTCTGTGATTGCGACAGTGATTAACTTGGTTATCGGTGTTTTTGTCGGTGGTATTTGGGGAATTTCAAAATCAGTTGACCGTGTCATGATGGAAGTTTATAACGTCATCTCAAACATCCCATCTCTTTTGATTGTCATTGTCTTGACTTACTCAATCGGAGCTGGATTCTGGAATCTGATTTTTGCTATGAGTGTGACGACATGGATTGGGATTGCCTTCATGATCCGTGTGCAAATCTTGCGTTATCGTGATTTGGAATACAACTTGGCGTCACGTACTTTGGGAACACCAACCTTGAAGATTGTTGCCAAAAACATTATGCCACAATTGGTATCTGTTATTGTGACAACGATGACTCAAATGCTTCCAAGCTTTATCTCATACGAAGCCTTCTTGTCTTTCTTCGGTCTTGGATTGCCGATTACAGTGCCAAGTTTGGGTCGTTTGATTTCGGATTATTCACAAAACGTAACAACCAATGCTTACTTGTTCTGGATTCCATTGACAACCCTTGTTTTGGTATCCTTGTCCCTTTTCGTAGTTGGTCAAAACTTAGCGGATGCTAGTGATCCACGTACACATAGATAGGAGTAGAAATGACAAAAGAAAAAAATGTAATTTTGACTGCTCGCGATATTGTCGTGGAATTTGACGTTCGTGACAAAGTATTGACAGCCATTCGCGGCGTTTCCCTTGAACTGGTTGAAGGAGAAGTATTAGCCTTGGTAGGTGAGTCAGGATCAGGAAAATCTGTTTTGACAAAAACTTTCACAGGTATGCTTGAAGAAAATGGTCGCATTGCCCAAGGTAGTATTGACTACCGTGGTCAGGATTTGACAAATCTATCTTCTCACAAGGATTGGGAACAAATTCGTGGTGCTAAGATTGCGACTATCTTCCAGGATCCAATGACTAGTTTGGACCCCATTAAAACAATTGGTAGCCAGATTACAGAAGTTATTGTAAAACACCAAGGAAAAACAGCCAAGGAAGCAAAAGAATTGGCCATTGACTACATGAATAAAGTTGGAATCCCAGACGCAGATAGACGTTTTGATGAATACCCATTCCAATATTCTGGAGGAATGCGTCAACGTATCGTTATTGCGATTGCCCTTGCCTGCCGACCTGATGTCTTGATCTGTGATGAGCCAACAACTGCCTTGGATGTAACCATTCAAGCTCAGATTATTGATTTGCTAAAATCTTTACAAAACGAGTATCATTTCACAACAATCTTTATCACTCACGACCTTGGTGTGGTAGCAAGTATTGCGGATAAGGTAGCGGTTATGTATGCAGGAGAAATCGTTGAGTATGGAACTGTTGAGGAAGTCTTCTATGACGCTTGCCATCCATATACATGGAGTCTCTTGTCTAGCTTGCCTCAGCTTGCTGATGATAAAGGGGATCTTTACTCAATCCCAGGAACACCTCCGTCACTTTATACTGACTTGAAAGGGGATGCCTTTGCCTTGCGTTCTGACTATGCAATGCAGATTGACTTCGAACAAAAAGCTCCTCAATTCTCAGTATCAGAGACACATTGGGCTAAAACTTGGCTACTTCATGAGGATGCTCCAAAAGTAGAAAAACCAGCTGTGATTGCAAATCTCCATGATAAGATCCGTGAAAAAATGGGATTTGCCCATCTGGCTGACTAGGAGGAAGGAAATGTCTGAAAAATTAGTAGAAATTAAAGATTTAGAAATTTCCTTCGGTGAAGGAAGTAAGAAGTTTGTCGCGGTTAAAAATGCTAACTTCTTTATCAACAAGGGAGAAACGTTCTCGCTTGTTGGTGAGTCAGGTAGTGGGAAAACAACTATTGGTCGTGCTATCATCGGTCTAAATGATACAAGTAATGGAGATATCATTTTTGAGGGTCAAAAGATTAATGGTAAGAAATCGCGTGAACAAGCTGCGGAATTGATTCGTCGAATCCAGATGATTTTCCAAGACCCTGCCGCAAGTTTGAATGAACGTGCGACTGTTGATTATATTATTTCTGAAGGTCTTTACAATCACCATTTGTTTAAGGATGAAGCAGAGCGTGAAGAGAAAGTTCAAAATATTATCCGTGAAGTGGGTCTGCTTGCTGAGCATTTGACTCGTTACCCTCATGAGTTTTCAGGTGGTCAACGTCAACGTATCGGTATTGCCCGTGCCTTGGTCATGCAACCAGACTTTGTTATTGCGGATGAACCAATTTCAGCCTTGGACGTTTCTGTGCGTGCCCAAGTCTTGAACTTGCTCAAAAAATTCCAAAAAGAACTTGGCTTGACCTATCTCTTTATCGCCCATGACTTGTCGGTTGTTCGTTTTATTTCAGATCGTATCGCAGTTATTTACAAGGGTGTTATTGTAGAGGTTGCAGAGACAGAAGAATTGTTTAACAATCCAATTCACCCATATACTCAAGCCTTGCTTTCAGCGGTACCAATCCCAGATCCAATCTTGGAACGTAAGAAGGTCTTGAAGGTTTACGACCCAAGTCAACACGATTATGAGACTGATAAGCCATCTATGGTAGAAATCCGTCCAGGTCACTATGTTTGGGCGAACCAAGCCGAATTGGCACGTTACCAACAAGGGTTAAACTAATAATGGTTTTATAATTTCCATGTCAATTTTTAGGCTCTTTGTCAACTGTAGTGGGTTGAAGTCAGCTAAGCTCGAGAAAGGACAAATTTCGTCCTTTCTTTTTTGATGTTCAGAGCGATAAAAATCCGTTTTTTGAAGTTTTCAAAGTTCCGAAATCCAAAGGCATTTCGTTTGATAAGCTTAATGAGATTATTGGTTGCTTCTAATTTGGCGTTAGAATAGTGTAGTTGAAGGGCATTGACAATCTTTTCTTTATCCTTTAGAAAGGTTTTAAAGACAGTCTGAAAAAGAGGATGAACCTGCTTTAGATTGTCCTCAATAAGACCGAAAAATTTATCCGGTTCCTTATTCTGAAAGTGAAAAAGCAAGAGTTGATAGAGATGGTAGTGATGTTTCAAGTCTTCTGAATAGCTCAAAAGCTTGTTAAGAATCTCTTTATTGGTTAAGTGCATACGAAAAGTAGGGCGATAAAAACGTTTATCGCTGAGTTTACGACTATCCTGTTGAATGAGTTTCCAGTAGCGTTTAATAGCCTTGTATTAATGGGATCTTCGTTCAAACTGATTTATAATTTGGACACGGACACGACTCATAGCACGGCTAAGATGTTGCACAATGTGAAAGCGATCCAGAACGATTTTAGCGTTTGGAAAAAGTCGCCTAGCTAAGTCATAATAAGGACTAAACATATCCATAGTAATAATTTTCACTCGACATCGGACGACCCTATCATATTTAAGAAAGTGATCTCGAATGACGGCTTGTGTTCTACCCTCAAGAACAGTGATGATATTGAGCTTATCAAAATCTTGCGCAATGAAACTCATCTTTCCCTTGGTAAAGGCATACTCATCCCAAGACATAATCTCAGGCAGATGTTTAAAATTACACTCAAAGTGGAAGTCATTGAGCTTTCGAATGACAGTTGAAGTTGAAATGGCCAGCTGATGAGCAATATCGGTCATAGAAGTCTTTTCAATCAACTTTTGCGCAATTTTTTGGTTGATAATACGAGGAATTTGGTGATTTTTCTTGACGATAGAAGTTTCAGCGACCATCATTTTTGAACAGTGATAGCACTTGAATCGACGCTTTCTAAGGAGAATTCTAGTAGGCATACCAGTCGTTTCGAGGTAAGGAATTTTCGACGGTTTTTGAAAGTCATATTTCTTCATTTGACTTCCGCACTCAGGGCAAGATGGGGCGTCGTAGTCCAGTTTGGCGATGATTTCCTTGTGTGTATCCTTATTGATGATGTCTAGAATCTGGATATTAGGGTCTTTGATATCGAGTAGTTTTGTGATAAAATGTAATTGTTCCATATGATTCTTTCTAATGAGTTGTTTTGTCGCTTTTCATTATAGATCTTATGGGACTTTTTTTCTACAATAAAATAGGCTCCATAATATCTATAGGGGGGGTACCCACTACAAATATTATAGAGCCGAAAAAGGCTGAGATCTAGTGTCTCAGTCTTTTATTTCTTGCGCTTTGCAAAATCTACAAAGTGAAATTTTTCTAATTTATGGCGACTTTCGGTAAACTGAAATTGGCGTCCGTCTTGGAGATAGACTTTTGATTTAATCGAAACGACATAAGGGTCTTTGCCAATGTCCATGAGAATCTTGTCTCTGTCATTTGAGTGGTCAATGGTTATTTCCTTTTGAGCATAATCAATAAGGAGTTTGAGGTCGTCCTCTATATAAGAATAGATGGACTGCTCAGCAATTTGGCGAGTGAGATTTGGGACCAGTTCCATATCTAGATAGTCCGTATCCAGAACCGATACCAGATCATCCACCACACGCTGGCGGACCACCTTCCAAACCATCCGAAACTCTGGGAAACCGGTTATCAGTGAGGATTTTTTATCAATAATAATCTTGTCCAGACTGACCACGTTGATTTTAGAGCGCAGTCCAAGTTCTTTAACTAGTTCTTGGTAGCTGGTTAGGTTGGATACAGGGAAATTGACGGTTTCTTCTTTGACGACTTGAGAACCTTGCCCTCTTATCTTTTTGATCAATCCTTCCTCTTGGAGGAGAGACAGGGCCTTTCGGACGGTATCACGACTCACTTGATATTGCTCCATAAGGTCGTGCTCGCTAGGAAGGAAATCTCCGACAGCGTAAGTCTCGTTTTGAATGTTTTCTTGGATTTGCTTAAATAATTGTTGGTATTTCTTCATTTTGCCTGCTTTAATAGGTTTTTAGTCTAGTTTAATGCACACCTGTATCTATTTTACCATACAAGTGCTAGAAAATTTACAAAAAAACACCCTTTTTATACCAAACAAGTTGCAGACAAGTTTGGTATCGTTTACAATATACTTATCAAATCAAACCTGCTTTGACAAGTATAAGGAGAATCAAATGGGAAAATTTGAACAAGAAGCCAAAGATCTGCTTCAGGCAATTGGAGGCAAAGAAAATGTGACTGCCGTAACTCATTGTGCGACACGGATGCGCTTTGTTTTAGGAGATGATAAGAAGGCTAATGTTAAAGCTATAGAGTCAATTCCAGCTGTTAAAGGAACTTTTACAAATGCAGGTCAATTTCAGGTAATCATTGGAAATGACGTGCCCATCTTTTATAATGATTTTACAGCCGTTTCAGGTATTGAGGGTGTTTCCAAAGAAGCAGCCAAGTCTGCAGCTAAGAGTAATCAAAATGTAGTCCAACGTGTCATGACCACTCTGGCGGAAATCTTTACTCCGATTATTCCAGCCTTGATTGTTGGTGGATTGATCCTCGGTTTCCGTAATGTCTTGGAAGGTGTCCATTGGTCGATGTTGGATGGCAAGACCATCACAGAATCCTCTCAGTTTTGGGCAGGGGTTAATCACTTCCTCTGGTTGCCTGGTGAAGCTATCTTCCAGTTCTTACCAGTAGGGATTACTTGGTCTGTTTCTCGTAAGATGGGAACCAGCCAAATTTTGGGAATTGTTCTCGGAATCTGTTTGGTATCGCCTCAGTTGCTCAATGCCTATGCGGTTGCTTCAACGCCAGCAGCTGATATCGCGGCAAACTGGGTTTGGAATTTTGGCTATTTTACTGTTAATCGTATCGGTTACCAAGCCCAAGTTATCCCAGCCTTGCTTGCAGGTTTGAGTCTGTCTTATCTTGAAATCTTCTGGCGCAAGCATATCCCAGAAGTCATTTCTATGATTTTTGTACCTTTCTTGTCATTGATTCCAGCCTTGATTTTGGCTCATACTGTTTTGGGACCAATCGGTTGGACAATTGGACAAGGACTTTCATCAGTTGTCTTGGCAGGTTTAACTGGTCCAGTTAAATGGCTCTTCGGTGCAATTTTTGGTGCCCTCTACGCTCCATTTGTCATCACAGGTCTGCACCATATGACCAATGCCATTGATACACAATTGATTGCGGATGCTGGTGGCACTGCCCTCTGGCCAATGATTGCTCTTTCTAATATTGCTCAAGGCTCAGCCGTGTTTGCCTATTATTTCATGCATCGCCATGATGAGCGTGAGGCTCAGGTTTCACTTCCTGCAACCATTTCAGCCTATCTCGGTGTTACAGAACCAGCTCTTTTTGGGGTTAACGTAAAATATATTTATCCATTTGTTGCTGGGATGACTGGTTCAGCCCTTGCAGGCATGTTATCCGTTACTTTTAATGTAACTGCGGCTTCTATTGGTATCGGTGGTTTGCCAGGTATTCTCTCTATTCAACTTCAGTACATGCTGCCATTTTCAGGAACTATGCTAGTTGCGATTGTTGTTCCAATGCTCTTGACTTTCTTCTTCCGCAAGGCTGGTCTCTTCACAAAAACAGAGGGCGATACGGACTTGCAGGCAGAATTCGTTGCTCAAGAAGAAACAGAATTTGTAAGTCATGAACCAGTAGAACTTACTCCGGTAGAGATTGTTAGCCCACTAACTGGCCAAGTGAAAGAATTGAGTCAAGCGACGGATCCTGTTTTTGCATCAGGTGTCATGGGGCAAGGTCTGGTCATTGAACCAAGCCAAGGTGAGTTGACTTCTCCAGTCAATGGGACAGTGACAGTTCTTTTCCCTACCAAGCATGCCATCGGTATTGTCTCTGATGAGGGAGTGGAATTGCTCATTCACATCGGTATGGATACAGTTGGTCTTGATGGCAAAGGATTTGAAAGTCTTGTAGCCCAAGGAGATCATGTCAAAGTTGGCCAGCAACTGATTCGTTTTGATATGGATGTCATTAAGGCTGCAGGTCTGGTGACAGAAACTCCTGTTATCATCACCAACCAAGATGCTTATACAGCGACTATTACTGGAACTTATCCGACAACGATCCAAGCTGGAGCATCTCTCATGGTCGCTACACGAATCTAATACTCTTCGAAAATCTCTTCAAACCACGTCAGCTCTATCTGCAACCTCAAAATAGTGTTTTGAGCAACCTGTGGCTAGCTTCCTAGTTTGTTCTTTGATTTTCATTGAGTATAATTGAAATAGCACAAATAGGGACGGAAGACTGCTTCCTCCCTTTTATCAGAAAAGGAGAAACAGATGACACTTGATAAAGGAAAAGTAGTCTATCAAATCTATCCAAAATCTTACAAAGACACCACTGAAAACGGTATTGGGGATTTCCGTGGGATTATCGAAAAAATTCCCTATTTAGCCAAACTAGGTGTGGATATGGTCTGGCTCAATCCATTCTATCCAAGCCCTCAACGGGATAATGGTTACGATATTTCAGATTATATGGCAGTGAATCCTCTTTTTGGTGATATGACTGATTTTGAGGAAATGGTGCGTGTCGGTAAAGAGCACAAGATTGACTTTATGCTGGACATGGTACTCAATCATTGTTCGACAGAGCATGAATGGTTTCAGAAAGCCCTAGCTGGTGACAAGTATTACCAAGACTTTTTCTTCATCCAAGACCAACCAACAGACTGGCAGTCTAAGTTTGGTGGCTCTGCATGGGCGCCCTTTGGGAATACAGGGAAATACTACCTTCATCTTTTTGATGAGACCCAGGCTGACCTTAACTGGCGCAATCCCAATGTCCGTAAGGAGCTTTTCAAGGTAGTTAATTTCTGGCGTGACAAGGGTGTCAAAGGTTTCCGATTTGATGTGATCAATTTGATTGGCAAGGATGAAGTCTTAGTGGATTGTCCTGAAAATGAAGGAAAGCCAGCTTATACAGACAAACCCATCGTTCATAACTATTTGCGTATGATGAACCAAGCCACTTTTGGATCTGACGATAGCTTTATGACAGTTGGGGAAATGTCTTCTACCACCATGGAAAATTGTGTCCTTTATTCGTCGCCTGACCGTCAGGAATTATCCATGACCTTTAATTTTCATCATCTCAAGGTGGACTACAAGGATGGGCAAAAGTGGACCTTGGCTCCCTTTGATTTTGAAGAATTGAAAAGTCTTTACCATAGCTGGGGCAAGGAAATGAGTGATAAAGGTGGTTGGAGTGCTCTCTTCTGGAACAATCACGACCAACCACGCGCTTTAAACCGTTTTGTTGATATTCAAAACTTCCGCAAGGAAGGAGCTACCATGCTAGCGGCCAGTATTCACCTTTCACGTGGGACACCTTATATCTATATGGGCGAGGAAATCGGGATGATTGACCCAGACTATGATTCTATTGCTGATTATGTGGATGTCGAATCGCTCAATGCCTATCAGATGCTCTTAGAGGAAGGGAAGAGTCAGGAAAAAGCCTTCCAGATTATTCAAGCTAAGTCGCGTGATAATTCACGCATTCCCATGCAGTGGGATACTTCTGAAAATGCAGGATTTTCAACAGGCACTCCATGGTTGAAAGCTGGTAAATCCTATAAATACATCAATGTAGAAAATGAAATCCAGGGTCCGATTTTCACCTTCTATCAAGACTTGATTCGACTGCGTAAGGAAATGCCAATCATTTCAGAAGGAAATTACAAACCAGCCTTTGAAGATAGCAAACAAGTCTATGCTTTTGAACGCCAGTTTGAGGATCAAAAGTTACTAGTGCTCAATAACTTTTATGCCACAGAAGTGGAAATCGACTTGCCAGTAGCCTACCAAAATGGACAAATTTTGATTTCAAACTATGAAGACGCAGAAGTGTCTGAGAAAATTCTACTCAAACCCTATCAAACACTGGCTATTTATGTAAATTAATACTCTTCGAAAATCTCTTCAAACCGTGTCAGTTTTATCTGCAACCTCAAAGCGGTGCTTTGAGCAACCTGTGGCTAGCTTCCTAGTTTGCTCTTTGATTTTCATTGAGTATAAACTTAGCAAGAAGACCTCTTTTTCAGAAAAGCAGGGTTCTTTTTGATGTCTATTCCATCCTTGAAAGTGTAGAACAAACTGTCAATCGAAAGTGATTATGTCCCAAAAAAAATGGTGAGATTGAGGGCAATTATTTTGCTTTCATTTGACAAGAGGAACCCTTGAAGCAGTTTTGTCAGCTAAACCAAGGCTAATCTTAGCCTTGGCTTGTCAGCCTAACAGCATCAAGCCTCTTATCAAATGAAATAGAGGGCTAGCTATCAGCTAGTTAAAACATCTAATTTTTAGGAGGGCTGGGTGACTAACTTCATTATAGAACTTTCATTTGGTTAGCAAAAAGGCTTGTTGTCTATAATTGTCTGCATTAGTCTAGATTTTATTTATAGAAAATGTTATAATAGACTGTATTTAAAAAATTTTAAGGAGAAATGACAGAATGTCTGTATCATTTGAAAACAAAGAAACAAACCGTGGTGTCTTGACTTTCACTATCTCTCAAGACCAAATCAAACCAGAATTGGATCGTGTCTTCAACTCAGTTAAGAAATCTCTTAATGTTCCAGGTTTCCGTAAAGGTCACCTTCCACGTCCTATCTTCGACAAAAAATTTGGTGAAGAGTCACTTTACCAAGATGTTATGAACGCTCTTTTGCCAAATGCTTATGAAGCAGCTGTAAAAGAAGCTGGTCTTGAAGTCGTTGCTCAACCAAAAATTGATGTAACTTCAATGGAAAAAGGTCAAGACTGGGTTATCACAGCTGAAGTCGTGACAAAACCTGAAGTTAAATTGGGTGACTACAAAAACCTTGAAGTATCAGTTGATCTAGAAAAAGAAGTAACTGACGCTGACGTTGAAGAGCGTATTGAACGCGAACGCAACAACTTGGCTGAATTGGTTATCAAAGAAGCTGCTGCTGAAAACGGCGATACTGTTGTTATTGACTTTGTTGGTTCTATCGATGGTGTTGAATTTGATGGCGGAAAAGGTGAAAACTTCTCACTTGGACTTGGTTCAGGTCAATTCATCCCTGGTTTCGAAGACCAATTGGTAGGTCACTCAGCTGGCGAAACTGTTGATGTTATCGTAACATTCCCAGAAGACTACCAAGCAGAAGACCTTGCAGGTAAAGAAGCTAAATTCGTGACAACTATCCACGAAGTAAAAGCTAAAGAAGTTCCAGCTCTTGACGATGAGCTTGCAAAAGACATCGATGAAGAAGTTGAAACACTTGCTGAATTGAAAGAAAAATACCGCAAGGAATTGGCTGCTGCTAAAGAAGAAGCTTACAAAGATGCAGTTGAAGGTGCAGCAATCGATAAAGCTGTAGAAAACGCTGAAATCGTAGAACTTCCAGAAGAAATGATTCACGAAGAAGTTCACCGCTCAGTAAATGAATTCCTTGGAAACTTGCAACGTCAAGGTATCAACCCTGACATGTACTTCCAAATCACTGGAACTACTCAAGAAGACCTTCACAATCAATACCAAGCAGAAGCTGAGTCACGTACTAAGACTAACCTTGTTATCGAAGCAGTTGCCAAAGCTGAAGGATTTGACGCTTCAGAAGAAGAAATCCAAAAAGAAGTTGAGCAATTGGCAGCAGACTACAACATGGAAGTTGCTCAAGTACAAAGCTTGCTTTCAGCTGATATGTTGAAACACGACATCACAATCAAAAAAGCTGTTGAATTGATTACAAGCACAGCAACAGTAAAATAATCTTAATAAGATAAAAGCCCACCTGATTAGGTGGGTTTTCTGATGCACTATTTTCCAAAAATCTCTTTGAGGTCTGCGTCTGTAATCCCAATCATGGCTGAGATGCTGTCCCAGTTTTCTTCGGTTAGGATGTAGGATTGTTCAGAGGCGCTTGATGTGGCTGTTTCAGAGACCGCTGGTTGCTTTTCTTCAACATTCTCCAATAAATCGCTGAAGCGTTTAATCAGATAGGTTTTTCGGGCAGTTCCGATGTGCTGGGTAGCATAGTCGAAGGCTTGTAATTCGCCTAGTAAGATCAGCTTGCTTTTGGCGCGTGTAATGGCTGTATAGATGAGATTGCGCTCCAGCATACGCCTGCTAGCACTGGTAATCGGTAGGATGACAACAGGGAACTCACTTCCCTGAGACTTATGGATACTCATGGCATAGGCCAAACGAATCTTGTACCATTCGTTACGTGGGTAAGAGACCTCGTTGCCATCAAAATCAATGACAATCTCATCTTGCTTCGACTCTGTGTATTTACCAGGAATCAGGTCTGTAATAGCTCCCAAATCTCCATTAAAGACATTGATTTCAGCATCGTTAACCAAATGAATGACCTTATCTCCTTTGCGATAGTGACACTGGGGAGCTTCAAAACTGAGTTGGTCTTTTTGTGGTGGATTGAGCAGGTCTTGCATGAGCTGATTGATGGCATCAATCCCTGCCGTCCCTCGGTACATGGGAGCTAGAACCTGGATATCACGGGCAGGAATACCACTTCTGAGGGCAGCGCCTAAGATTTTCTCAATAGTAGCAGGAATATGGCCACTAGCAATTTCAAAGTAGGAACGGTCTGCTTTTTTCTGGGTGAAATCAGCTGGCAAGATGCCCTGTCGAATCTGACTTGCTAAGGTTACTATGGTTGATTCTTCGCTTTGTCGATAAATTTTTTCCAAGCGAGTCTGAGGAATCAAAGGAATATGAAGCAAATCTGCTAGAACTTGTCCAGGACTGACAGAAGGCAACTGGTCGCTGTCACCCACGATGAGGATCTTACTGTTAGAAGAGATGTTTGAGAAGAGTTGATTGGCCAGCCAAGTATCCACCATAGAAAATTCATCCACGATGATAAAGTCAGCATCCAGATAATCTTCCAGATGACTGGTATCGTCGTCACCTGTCATTCCTAAATGACGGTGTATAGTAGCGCTAGGCAAGCCTGTCAATTCATTCATGCGACGAGCTGCTCGTCCAGTTGGAGCAGCAAGAAGAATAGGTAGGTTGCTTTTTTTCCTGAGGTCAAGTCCTTCTAAAAGGGCGTAAACAGCGATAATCCCATTGATAACAGTTGTCTTACCAGTACCAGGTCCACCTGTCAGGATAAAGACCTTATTCTGGATAGCATCACAGATAGCTTGTTTTTGAATGCTATCATACTCAATCTCCAGATCTTCTTCGACAGTAGCGATATGTTTTTGAATGGTTTCTAAATCTTGGCTCTTCTGTTTTCCTTTTTCAAGGATACGAATCAAGTGACTGCGGATACCTTCCTCAGCGAAAAAGAGGCTGTTGTCAAAGATCTTGGTATCAATCTGCTGAACCTTGTCTTCTTCGATCAGGTAGGAGAGCTCTTGGGCAACTTGGCTGGGGTCTAGTTCCACGGGACGGGAAGACTCAAGGAGAGTAAGGGTTTGTTCCAGCAAATCCCTTGCTTCAACATAGGTGTCCCCTGTTTCCATACAGGCCTGAAAAAGACTATGAACTAGACCGGCACGGAAGCGTTCAGGAGCCTGACTTTCGATGCCTAGTTCTTCCGCTAGTTGGTCAGCAATGGTAAATCCCAAACCCTTAATATCCTCAACCAGTTGATAGGGATAATTTTCAACCACATCAAGGGTTTCTTCCTTGTAAAAATCTTGAATCTGGAAGGCTAGTTTGTTGGGAATGCCGTAGTTGGCCAGTTTGGCCAAAACCATCTCCGTTCCGTAGTTGAGACGAAGAGTGGAGACGAAAGCCTCGCGATTTTTGGCAGATAGTCCTGCGATGCCTTCTAACTTTTCTGGGTGTTGCAGAATTTCGTCAATGGTATTGTCGCCGTAGGTATCCACAATTTTCTGAGCTGTCTTGAGACCAATCCCCTTGAAATGACTACTTGAAAAGTACTTGACCAATCCCTTGCTAGTTGGTTTTGCACGTTCATATCGGCTGATTTGCAGTTGTTCTCCATACTTGGAGTGCTGGACAATTTGCCCCCAAAAAGTATAGTCTTCGCCCTCAATTACATCAGCCATGGTTCCTGTGACAATGATTTCAAAGTCATCAAAATCCTCTGCGTCCGTATCGTCGATTTCTAGGAGGAGGATGCGATAAAAATTGCTGGGATTTTCAAAAATAATCCGTTCAATGGTTCCTGAAAAATAAACTTCCATAAAATTCCTTTGCATGAATAGGTGAGAGTTGGGATTGTTTTTATTTTATACTCTTCGAAAATATCTTCAAACCACGTCAGCTTCCATCTGCAACCTCAAAACACTGTTTTGAGCAACCTGCGGCTAGCTTCCTAGTTTGCTCTTTGATTTTCATTGAGTATAACTTTGTTTCTATCTTAATCAAACTGAGTAGTAAATAATCATCTTCTCACGATAGAAGAAGAGGCTGAGATTGGTGACTCTCGGCCTCTTCGATTTCTTAAAATGTTCCGATACGGGTGATTGGCCAGAAGCGGAATTTAGCTTCTCCTGTGATATCTTTTGCTTTGAAAGTACCTACGTGGCGGCTGTCGCTCGAAACCAAGCGGTCGTCTCCGAGGAGAAGGTATTCTCCTTCTGGAACAGTAAAGCTAAAGTTGGTGTTATAGTTGACATCAACTGTGAAAGCTTGGGCTTTTTGAGCGATACTTCTAAAGAAAGTGCCTTTATTTCCTTCAAATCCCTTGCCTGAGTAAGTGCTTTGGAGTTTGTCATCCTTGAAACGTTTGATGTAGTCAGCTAGGTAAGGTTCGTCCGTCTCTTTATCATTGATGTAAAGTTTATCGTTTTCGTAACGGATAGTGTCGCCAGGCATTCCAATCACGCGCTTGACGATGTCCTTATTGCCATCTTCCTCATGGGCAACCACGATATCAAATCGGTCAATAGGGAGGTGCTTAACGACAAAGAGAATTTCGCCATCCGCTAGGGTAGGATCCATGGAGTGTCCTTCTACGCGGACATTACTCCAAAAAAAGATACGACTTAAAGCTAGTAATGACAGAATCAGGAGGAACAATCCCCACTCTTTTAAGAAATTTTTAAATGAATTCATAATTTACCTTTCTAAGCGTTTTTTCGCTTTTTCAGTATTTTTAAAGTGCAGTTTGGCGCAGAAATTGAGTCCCTGCATACCATAGGCTTGTAAAATCTGGCTAGCTACCTTATCAGAAGCCGTTCCAGCTCCACTTGGAAGTTGATAGCCCAGTTCTCGTCCTAGATTTTCTAGATTTTCCAGAAAGAGATCACGCGCAATGATAGAAGAAACTGCGACAGCCAAGTATTTTCCCTCAGCCTTTTCTTCTAAGCTGATAGGATTGCTGAAACGATTGGCCTCTTGTGCCAAGTACTTGTCATAATTTTTAGCACTGGTAAAGGCATCAATCACAATTTTCTCAGGCTGAACACCTTTTTGAAGGAGGAGATAAATAGCCTGATTATGGAGGGCAACCTTAACAGAAACAGCATTGTAGCGTTCTCCGATGACCTCGTTATACTTGCTGGGTGAGAGAAGCAGTGCCTGGTGCTGGATTTTTTCTTTGAGGATAGGGGCAATCTGACGAATCTTTTGGTCGGTCAGAGTCTTAGAATCCCCCACACCGAGTTTTCGTAAGAAGTCGTGCTGGTCTGGTGTGACAAAGGAAGCTACAACTGCAAGCCCACCAAAGTAGGAACCATTTCCCACCTCATCTGTCCCAATCAAAGGGAAATTTTGTCCGCTGGTTTCTTCTACCATTTGATAGCCAAAGAAACGAGCGTATTTCTCGGCTCCCTCACCCTGAAGCAAGACCTTTCCAGAAGTATAGATAGAAACCGTTGCTTGAGGTAGTCGCAAAAAGTAGCGAATATAGGGATTCTTGCTGGGAGCTAGACTGCTTTGATAGTGTTCAAGAAAAGCCTGAATCTCCTTTTCGCTTGGTGTGAGTGTTATACTTGCCATAGTTTCTATTGTACCATAAAAGCAGGCAAATTTGTAAAAACTGACAAAATTAGCGAATTTTGGTATAATCCCGACTTTATCACTTAATTTTCCGCCGACCTTACTTAATCCCTTGGTACATCTGGATTTTCCGACTATTTTTCAACTTTT
>NZ_VMMS01000021.1:0-23848 GCF_013277315.1 Streptococcus sp. 2106 | reverse complement strand
TGTTTTGAGCAGCCTGCGGATAGTTTCCTAGTTTGCTCTTTGATTTTCATTGAGTATTACTAGCTTTTTCCATATTAATTCAGCTTTTTGTTTATTTTTAGTAACAGGCAAGGAGCTGTAGATAAAACTCAAGTTCATCAAAGCGACTTAAGGCCCTAATAAAAGATAAACAAAATGACGGATAGAAAAAAGCCCACACACGGAATCTACTTCCATGTGAGGGCGTTGGTAACGCGGTGCCACCTCAATTATAAAGGAACTATCTCCTTTACATCTCTGCCTTGTCTAACAACAAGCTGCACTGTAAGGTGTGCGCACCGAATTTTCATTGTTTCAAATTCATTTTTTAAATCAGCCCACTTTCACTACTTCCAACCACCTATTCACAATCACCACAGGCTCCCTGAAGATCAAAAATAGTTACTTTTCTGATTTGTTGAACTTATTTTAATACTTTGTTTTTTCTTTGTCAAGACTTTTTTACGATTTTTTTGAAAATATCATTCGAATGTGACCATGTCTTCCTTAGATCGAACATGAACATGAACATGTCCCACTTGTTAGAAATTGGATCCAACTCAATAGAAACTGAATGGAGGCTAAACAGAACTTATTTTAGAACACTCCATCTTTTCCACTAGGATTTTCAAGAATTAAACAATACTAGAAACTCTGTCTCCTAACAAATTTAGGAGAAACTTCAACAGATGTGACACTTTCCCCTTTAATAATTGCTAAAACACCTTCTATCATTTCTTTAGCCAATTTAACATAATTGGGAGCAATTGTAGACAAAGCTGGAGTATAATACTGAGAAATAGGAATATTATCAAATCCAATGATAGAAATATCATCTGGAATAAGAATTCCTTTCTCATAGCACGCACGAATCAAGCCCTGAACCTTTTCATCTCCTGAAACAAAAATAATGTCCGGATCATTTTGGGTAGTCAAGTGCTGCATTGCATAAGAATAAACTGAATCAATTGTAGATAAGCCATAAATGACTTTTAAATCCATAAAGTAATTTTTATCATTCAGAAAAGAACGCACACCTCTTTCACGATCCTTATTAACATGAGATTCTCCTCCCATAAGCAACCACATATTTTTAAATTTTTCTTCAGTTACAGCTTTCATCATATCATAAGTAGCTTGAAAATTATTATTAGATACATAGACTACTCCAGACGTTTGAGATTCACCGAAAACAAGAAAAGGCATATGGTTCTTCTTTAAATACTGAATTCTGATATCATCTACACTTTCATAAAAAACAATAACACCATCTACTAGGCTACCTGTGCTTGATATAATTGAATTACTAATTGTATCCTCCTCTCCAAAGTACTCAACTATAGCATTAACACCATACTCTTTACAAGTTTGTAAAACTTTATCTAATAAAGTTTGAAACCAAATTAAAGGAAAAGAGTCGATTTTTTTTACAGAAATCAATATATTTATAGCTTCTTTTTTAGTTAAATTTTTTGCATACGCATTTGGAATATACGACAATTCCTCTATAACTTTTTGAATCGCTTGATAAGTTTCTTCTTTAACATTTACTCCACCATTAATAACTCGTGAAACTGTTTTTGGAGAAAAACCTGATAAACGTGCAATGTCATAAATAGTTACCTTTTTCCCATTTATATTTTTCATTTCAGTCCTCCATTACGAACATTCTAATATTACTATACAATATTTAATTTTTTTTAACAAGAGAATTTAGTAAATTATTTAAGATCCACAAATTCACAAAATTAATTTTACAAATATTCTTCCCCTTCAAAAAAGTTTAAATTGCATTTCACACCTTTATTTTTAAGAATGTTTCCAACTTCACGACAAATAAATTCATATGAGAAAAAACTACCATAAAATTGTAGATTAACTTTTTCAGTAAAATGTGTAGGATTTATAAAAACATATAATAGCCTGTCAATGCAACATTTTAACATAGAGTTAATTTTTTCTTTAAAGATAACATTTGTTATCAACTCATCAGGAGGTAAATGAAAGGCAAACACCATTTCATAAATATCATAAAAAGAAATAAATTTGTATACTTGTATCAAACAATTATTATCAAAATATTCTATTTTACCTAAATCAAAATTGATTTTATAATCTTTCATAAAAACCTCTGAGCAAAAATCTACTCAAAAATTAGATGATTAAAACATCTAAAAAACAAAAGGACAAAAACATCTGTCCCTTTGTTTACTAAATTTCAGCTAATTTCTTCGACATAAATAACACCTACAATATTAGCAATTTCTTCCATCAAACGAAGGTGCTCAAATCTACCTGATAATTCCAGAGTAATAAATGACGCGATTTTTTTGTCTGGAACATCAAAATATTCAATTCTGTCAGAATTAACATCTCCAAATGCAGTTCTAGAATCAGTCATTCTAATGCCATTTTCTGCACAATAAACCAATACACGATTATAGGCTTCTGTAGATTTAACCACTATATACAATTCAATCATTTTAGAACGATTTCGTAGATATTTTTTTAGTGGTTGGAACATGGATATCACACCCCAAACAGAAATGGCTACTAAAAGAGCTCCCTCATAAAAACCTACTCCAATAGCTAATCCAATTCCAGCTGAAGCCCATATTCCGGCTGCAGTTGTTAAACCAGTTATTTTCTTTTTATCTGTAATAAGTATTGTTCCAGCCCCAAGAAAACCAACACCTGATATAACCTGCGCACCTAAGCGTGTAGGATCTCCTGTACCAAATTTATAAGATACGTATTCATTCGTCATCATAATTAAACATGCAGCCAGACAAACAATACTATGTGTACGAATACCTGCTGGTTGAGATTTACTTCCTCTCTCTAAACCAATTACACCACCAATAACTACTGATAAAACAATCCTGACAACTATTTCAATATGTGATAACCCAAGACTAGTGGCTGTCATGATTATTTCCTTACTTTACGCCCCGGTCTTTGTGTGAAGTATAATACAGTTCCAGAAACAATCATCAGAACAATTGTATAAACAAATACCAGAGCTTGTGCATTAGATGTTGCTGTTTCATCACCTGCAGATCGAATCGTAATACCTAATGGTTGAGCTAGGGGATGGTAAAGGAATACAGATAAGTCGAAGTCAGTTAATAAAGAGTTAAAGTTTAAAGCAATAACAGAGAGAACAACCGGTAAAATAAATGGAATGATAACCTTCATCATAGTATAAAAAGGTGAAGCACCCATACTTCTTGCTGCATCTTCCATCTCATCATCAACACTAAATAAAATAGCACGTACCATTCTATAAGAAAATGGGATTTTTACAACTATATATGCAATAAGTAGAATTACCAAACCACCTACCAAAATCTGATTCAAGACAAGAAATTGTGGCTGATTAAAAGTAAATAATAAACTTACTGCTAAAAGTGTACTTGGTAGTAACCAAGGAAGTAGAGCACCATATTCAAATAAGAAATCAAAACGAGATTTATGTTTTCTGACAACACGAGCAAATACAACTGCGAGAATTGTTGCTGTTGTCGCAGCAATAATAGAATAAATAAAGCTGACCAAGAATGGAGAGAATGCCGCACTATTACTAAAGAATAAGCGATAATTTTCTAAAGTAAAGTTTGATAATGTTAAGTTACCTGTTTGAATTGCAACTGGATCTGTAAATGAGTATAATACTATAAAAATTAGTGGAAGCATGAAAACTGTGAACAATCCATATGCTACAATGTGAGCAATGATATTCCAAGGCTTAGACGCAATTTTTTGTTTTTTAAGAGGCGCTTTAGTCTTAGAGATAGAAATATAATTTCCACCTTTTTCTATCTTGTTCATGATAGTAAGCAAAATTGTAGTTGCAATACCTAAAATAATTGCAAGTAGAGCAGCTAAATCACGAGAATTCCCCATCCCTGCAAATGTAATAATCATTGGATTTATAGTTTGAAATTCTTTACCACCAACAATCATGGGTGCTGCTACTGCAGATAAACCACTAAGAAAAACCATGATAGTAAGTGCAAATAGAGTTGGAATTAAGGTTGGTAACACTACTTTTCGGAAAACAGTAAATGGTTTTGCTCCCATATTTCGAGCAGCCTCAATAGTGTGATAGTCAACGCTTCGAATTGTATTTGTTAAAAACAATGTATGATTAGCAGTTCCTGAAAATGTCATAATGAATAAGACTGCACCATACCCAATAAACCAGTTAGGGTCTAAAGAAGGGATAATATTTTGTAAAAATTTTGTAATCAATCCATAAGGACCATAGACAAATTTATATCCAGTCGCTAAAACCACTCCTCCATAAATTAAAGAGGTCATATAACCTAATTTTAAAATTTTAGCACCTTTAATATCAAAGTATTCTGTAAATAGAACACAAAGAATACCTACGACATTAACTGTAATAATGAGTGAAAATGCCAACTTAAAACTGTTCATAATACTCTGAAGTGCCCTCTGAGATTTTAGAACACGATGTACAGCATCAAGGGAAAATTCTCCTCCTTTTACAAATACATTCACTACTAGATCAAAGTTTGGATAAATAATAAATGTTACTAAGAACCAGATTAACCCTAAACGAATAAGCCAATCTTTTAAATTTAATTTATGACGCATACTGCACCTCCTTAAAATTGCAGAACGTCTGATGGTGTGATAAATAATTCCACACTTTCTCCGACGGATCTAATAGCAGCCTGACTATCAATACTTGTTACATTAAGAATCTGACTTTCAGAAACTTTTATTGTATAGTGAATTGTAACTCCAGAAAACTCAACATCAATAATTGTCCCTTTTAGAATGAAATCTTGTTCAGTTTCACGATTGAATCGAACTTTCTCTAATCGAATGTATCCTTTTTTATCTTCTAAGAAAACGCTTGTATTTTTCAGTAATACTTCGTGGACTGTTTCATCGGTCAAAACATTAATATCTCCAATAAAATCACATACAAATTCAGTTTGAGAATTATGATAAATTTCTACTGGTGTACCGACCTGTTCGATGAATCCATTGTTAAAGACTGCAATTCTATCAGATAAAGTCAAGGCTTCCTCTTGATCATGAGTAACATATAAAGTAGTAATACCTAACTCTTTTTGAAGTCTTTTCAACTCTTTTCTCAAATCTACACGTAATTTTGCGTCAAGGTTTGACAATGGTTCATCTAGACAAAGAATTTTAGGTTCAAGAACCAGAGCACGAGCCAATGCTACCCTTTGTTGTTGACCCCCAGATAATTCTGATACATTACGCTGTAACTGTTGATCAGAGATCTTAATTTTTGCTGCTACTGCTGATACTTTTGCTTTAATAACATCTGGAGCTACCTTCTTAACTTTTAAACCAAATGCAATATTATCAAAAACAGTCATAGTTGGAAATAGCGCATAAGATTGAAATACAATACCAATTCCACGCTTTTCAGGTTCCAAATGAGTGACATCTGTTCCATTAACTTCAATACTTCCTGATGATGGATCTAGAAAACCTACCAATGCTCTCAAAGTAGTTGATTTACCACATCCTGAAGGCCCAAGAAATGTAAAAAATTCCCCTTCATGTATATCTAAATTCAGATTATCAATTGCAACAAAATCACCATATTTAATTTGAATATTATCAAATTTAATCATCTCACTAACTCCCTCTATTACTAAACCAAAAGCCTCTCTTTATTTCTTCCTTAAATTTAGAAATAATAGAGAGACTTGGACATAAAAATTAAATTATTTCTTATTGTACGTATTCTAATTCAGCTTTTTCTACCCATTCATCCAAATGCTTTCCAACAGCTTCCCAGTCAATATTTTGTGGTTTCACTTGATCCACAAATTTTTTCGTATCTTCAGGTAACTCTGTTAGGGCATCTTTATTTGCAGGAATAGATCCAAAGTTCTTACTATATTCTACTTGAATTTCTGTTTGGCCAAACCAATCAATAAATTCTTTAGCTAACGCTTGTTTTTTACTAGTGCTTAAAACCATAGTTTGTTCAGTTACAAATGGTACACCAATCTCAGGAGTCATAACTTTGAAAACAACATTTTGTTCTTTTTGTCCAACTAATGCACCAGAACCCCACATCATTCCATATTGTATTGGATCTTCTTTGTCTAACATCTTAACAATTGAACTTTCTCCCTTTTGAAGAGTGTATGCATTTTTCAAATATTCTTTTGCTGCTTCCCAACCTTTTTCGGAAACACCTAATTCACCTTTATCATCAAGGTATCGAACTAAGATACTTGCTAGAATTGCCCGTCCTGTTCCACCTGAGAGCCCAGAAATTGAATATTTACCTTTATACTTACTACCTAATTCAGTCCAATCTTTAGGCATTTCTTTTACATCAGGCGCCCCAATTAAAACTAATGGTTGAACAATCACAGGATTATAATAATTATCTTTATCTGATAAAGATTGATCAATTTTATCTAACCATTTAGGCTTGTACTGGACTAGTAATTTTTGATCTCTAATTTTATTTGAATCAACAGCACCAATTCCAAATACCATATCTGCAACTGCATTATTCTTCTCGGCAATAACACGGTCTGCTAATTGAGCGCCAGGAATATCAACCATTTTTATATTAAAACCAGCTTCTTTTGCTTTAGCAGTTAACCAATCACCACGACCATTTGAGACTGAGTTCGAATAGATTACTAATTCTTGACTTTTATCAGCTTTTTCTTCAGATGAAGAAGCAGTCGTAGAATTTGAACCTCCAGAGCAAGCAGCAAGTGTAGTAAGAGCAACTCCCGTTGCAAGTACAGTAGACCAAACTTTCATTTTTTTCATGATAAGTTCTCCTTTTTTATTATTTTATTTAAATTTTTCGTGATATGGAACAAATTGTCTCATATCTTCAAATACAGTATAGTCAATACGGTTTACAGTAATAGTTGGAATCTTCTCTAATAAAATTTCAGTTAATTCTGCTCTGAATTTAGTAAACTCTTCTTCCTCCTCTTCGGTTAGAGGAATCCGAAGATACCCAATTGAAATATGGAATTGATATCTATCATGATTAGGGAAACGAACACCTGCTTTTTCTGAGACATAAGTACGAATTTCTTCTAATCTCTTTGCAGAAGCTTCATCTACAGGTTCAACTAGTATGTTTTGTTTTCCCATTTCAGTTATACGCATATGAATTTCTTCATCCAACAATGGAAAAATTTCAAGTTGTTTAGCAAAGTAATCATGTATTTCCTGTAAAGGTGTATCTAGAGGAAGATTACTGCTCCAAAACTCCGTTTCACGATTTTCATGGCACAACAATTCAATTACAGTCATGTGAATAGAATTCCTTGGAGTTAAAGTAAACTTATCGATAAATGGTAATTCTCTATAACGTGATTGAATAATATCAACAACTTCCATCAAATCTTGTTTAGTATAAAGATTTGCTACAACTGTATTCCCAGGGAAATGATTAAATTCCCCATTCTCTTTGAACTTAATTTTTGTTAAGTTTTTCATATAAAGACCTTCTTTTTTATATTTGACATCGGTGTCACTGTGTTTACATTATACAATGAAACCGTTTCCTTTGTCAAGCACTTGCAAACATTTTTTTAAATTTATCTTTCATTAAATATGCATTTCATTAAAAGGTTAAGTAATTTTTTCAAAATACAGCACTCATATAGACAGTATCATCAATTATAGCCATTGGGATTTTTTGATTGCCAATTCCATGTATCTCTACACATGTCTTCAATCGATTTTGTTGTCCTCCAATTTAATTCCTTATATGCTTTGTCTGCATTTGCATAACAAGTTGCAACGTCTCCTGAACGTCTTGGAACTATTTTATAAGGAATAGGGATCTTATTAACACTTTCAAATGTATTTACAAGTTGTAATACACTAGTGCCTTCTCCCGAGCCTAGGTTATAGATATAAACATCTGTTTTTTCAGATACTTTTTCTAAAGCTTTTATATGTCCTATTGCTAAATCTACTACATGGATATAATCACGCACACCAGTACCATCAAGCGTATCATAATCATTTCCGAACACACTTAGCTCTGACAACTTACCTACCGCTACTTGTGCAATATAAGGCATCAAGTTGTTAGGAATTCCTGAGGGATCTTCCCCAATCAAACCAGACTCATGAGCACCAATTGGATTGAAATAACGAAGCAACGCAATACTCCATTCTGAATCTGCCACATGAACATCTTTTAAAATTTGCTCAAGCATTACTTTCGTATACCCATAAGGATTTGTCGCACTTGTTTGCATCGTCTCAATTAGAGGTGACTGATTGTTAATTCCATATACAGTCGCACTTGAAGAAAAGACAATCTTTTTAACATTAAATTCTGACATCACTTCAACAAGTGCCAATGTACTCATAATATTATTTTTGTAGTACATCACAGGCTTTTGCACGGATTCTCCGACAGCTTTATAACCTGCAAAATGAATTGCAGCATCAATCGATTCTTGTTCAAATACCTTTCTCAATGCTGGTTTATCACAAACATCTAATTCGTAAAACACGGGACGTATTCCTGTAATTGCTTCAATACGGTCTAGCACCAAGATGCTAGAGTTCGAAAGGTTGTCGACAATGATGACTTCCTTTCCTAAATTTAGTAATTCTACTACGGTATGGCTACCAATATAACCAGCTCCGCCTGTTACCAATATTGCCATTTTTGTTTCCTCCTAATTAATTCCAACCGATTTAACAAATCTCATAAACGCTTCATGCCCAGACGGTGTATTCTTATAAACTCCTGCATCTTCCAGAACTCTCGCAAACACTTGTCCTGCTTCGTGTTGAACTACGCTATTAACCTCTTCTTTATTAATGCGAGGATATTTTTCTTTCAATTGGTCGGCCCATTCTAAATGATAATCCGCAATTGCGTTATCCTCTCCTAAAAGATATTTTCCAACTTCTTCTAACTCTGGTTTCAAACGAGGTGGTAATATTGCAAGTCCCATCACTTCGATTAACCCGATATTTTCCTTTTTAATATGTTGTACATCTTGATGAGGATGGAAAACACCATCTGGGTACTGTTCAGTAGTATGATTATCTCTTAGAACAATATCTAATTCATATCTCCCGTCCACTTTACGAGCAATAGGAGTCACCGTATGGTGTGGGACATCTTCAGTCATAGCAATGATGTCTACTTCTAAATCTGAATATTCTCTCCACTTATTTAGAATTTTAGTAGCTAAATCTAACAAGCGATTTTTATTTTCACTTTGTAACCTAATTACTGACATTGGCCATTTTACAATACCAGCATTAACATCCTCAAAGTCTTTAAAACGAAATTCACTCTCAAATTTTGCTTTTTCCATTGGGAAAATATGTTTCCCTCCCTGGTAGTGGTTATGACTAAGAATGGAGCCTCCTGAGATAGGAAGATCAGAATTTGAACCAGCAAAATATCCTGGCAAAATATCAACAATCTCCAATAATTGTTCAAATGTTTTAGAGGTAATAGCCATTGGTACATGTTGACTATTTAAAAATATCGCATGCTCATTAAAGTATAAGTAGGGAGAATACTGGAATCCCCATACTTCGTCACCAAGTTTCAATCGAATAATTCTATGATTCGAACGTGCTGGATAATTTATTCGCCCTTGATATCCTTCATTTTCCATACATAGTAAACATTTGGGATAATTAGTGGCTTTTACTAATTTTTCAGCAGCAATTGTTTTTGGATCTTTTTCGGGTTTTGACAAATTTATCGTAATCTCTAGCTCTCCGTATTTAGTTGATGCTCGAAACTCAATATTCTTAGCAATAGCAGAAGTTTTAATATAATCACTATCTTTACTTAACTTATAAAACTCTTCAACTGCTTCTTGAGGTGATATATCATATGAACTCCAAAAAATATCATTTAATCGACTAGGTAAAGGAACTATGAAATTCATTAACTCTGCTCCTAAACATTCCTTTTCCTCGATTAAATCTTTAATTTTACCGTTTTTTAAGGCGATTTCCACTAAGTAATCTTTTATTTGTTTCAGGTCATTTTCATCGGAAATGCGATCAGTCCCCTCCTCACCTATTAACGCTAGTACTCTATTTTTCACATATATTTTGTCAATTTCATTATACATTCCGTATTCAATTACTCTATCAACAAAATTATCAATAATTGTTTTCATATATTTTTCTTTCTAATTTATGTTCCCATATTTTCTATACATTATCCATTTATAAATTGATTGCGTAGTATGAGCAATTTTATCAAGGTGATGAATAATATCTAAAGCACCAATTACTTCAGAAACATTCCCATCATCTTCAAATATGTAATTCATTATTTTCTTTTCAATATTTATACTAAGCTCTTCTATCTCATTCTGTTTTTGTATAACAACCATATCTAAACATCCAAATTGTTCCTCTCTATAACAAGATATAGCCCTATTCATATGCAGTCCGATAACTTCATGAAGTATTTTTATTTCTGAAATAATTTTCTTCAAATTTTCATTATTTTGAATAATCTGTAGATTTTTTAAAATTTCAACAATTCTATCCCCAATACGTTCAATGTCAGTTGATATTTTTATTACACTAATAATTCTTCTTAAGTCATATGAAACAGGATGTTGTAAACAAATTAACTCAAATCCTTTTTTATCAATATTTAGAACTGACTCATTTATGATTAAATCTTCTTTAATCAATTCTACTCGTTCTTCATTTGATAAATATTCAAATAACTTCTCATATTTATCAAGCACAGATACCCAAATGGTCTCTAAATTATTTGATAATTCTATAATTTCATTTTCTAAATATAACCTTAACATTTAGGTACCTCTTCTTAACAAAGTTCAATAGTAACAATTAATATTTTAAACAATATATCAAACATCAATAACTAGAATACTTGCATCATCTTTCTTTACATAGATTGGATCAATAGCAGAAGAATTAAATCTCATCTTAATTAACTCTTCAAAAGTTTTATTTTGATTATTTTGATAGAATTCATAAAAGCCATCGCTCATTAAAACAATTTGTTCACTAGTAACATCTATTTGATTAATAATAGCATAGTCTAAAAATCTCTCATCCAACGAACCTATCCAGTACCCATTCGGTTGATTAGATAATTTTCTGATTTTTTGTAAAATAATTTTTTTATTTAAAACACTATTTGTACCAATTGAATCTTTTATCTCATTTTTCCCTTTTTCAAATAAGTTATCTACTCTATGATCAGTTATTTCCATTTCGTTTACTAACATGACGCAGTCACCTAGCATCATATACTCCAACTTTTTTTCTGAAAGTTTAGCAAATATAAAAGCAAATGTTGGTAAGCGATAATACTCTGTTAATTCATATGAGTTTAAACCGATTTCATCTTTAACCTCAAGTAAAGCAGTTTCAAATATTTGTTTAAGAGTTTTTGATTCTTTACAATTAACCGACAAACTTTCTGATAAAATATGTACAACTTCTGAGACTGAATAACCTATCTCCTCTTTAGAATTATATAAATCTGTAGCTCCATCGATAATCCAAAAATACTGATTTTGTGAACCTACAGCATCCTCATTTTCTACAGAACTTCCTTGTATCGAACAAATTTTATTTATCTTTACCATAATACTTCAACCCTTTTAGTGTCAAAAGTAAACCAATTCCTGTCACTGTTAAGAATAGTTCCATAATCTTGTTCGAACCAGTCTTTGGTAATTTTTGTTTTACATCTACTATTTCTTTAGATTTATTAATATGATTTTCAGTTTCTCTGCCATCTCCAACTATTTTATGGTTCACTTCTTCTGTCTTATTATCTTGTTTATTGTCGATCTTGTCATTCATTTGTCTATTATCTTTACTTGAGTTAAACTCTCCGTTCTTCTGGTTACTATCAATTACATTATTTGAATTAGATTGTTTTTCATGCACATATGAACTTGTTTTAAATTTTTCCTCTTTGTTTTTTTCTTTTTCGTTTTTATCACTTAAATTATTTGTTACAATTTTGTAAAGCCCATTCTCCGTTACAATATTGAAATTACCATCGCTATCACGTATAACAGGTTCTTTCCCATTTGCATTAGATTTGATGAATGATATATACTTACCGGATAAATTATAAAATTGGTTATTTAAAACGGTTATTTTACCCTTTGAATCCTCAATAACAATTCCTTCTTTACCACCGAATATACTATTCTCTGACACTACTAAATTATCACTAACTCGTAATAATTCAATATTTGGTTGTTCTGTTTCCTTAGAATTATTATTAATTACATTTTTTGTTACAGTAATATCTGATACTTTTCCTAAATATTCTGCACTATCTTTTGCAACTCGTATCGCTTTTGTTTTAGGATCGGCAATATTAAATATATTTTCGGCGATAACCACCTGTTTATTTAAATCTAATAGGTCTTTAGTGTTTTTATAGCTATAAGCATTTACTAAAGCTGCTCCGCTTTCTCGATAATGTACACTCTCTCCTTTAACTTTCTTATCAAAGCGATTTCCTTTGATTAATACATCAGTGAATCCTGTAAAACGTACACCTGCATACATCATGTTATCAAAATGATTATTTAAAATTTTAATATTAGAGGGGTTCTGTGTCGACAATGTTTGATAGTGTGTGCCAATTGCTGTTACTAATTCCCCAGATTTATCACTTTTGCCAAAATAGGAATTTTGAATAGTCACATTTTCAGATTTTTTCCCATCATCATTCAAGGCATAAGGAAAACCTTTTCTAGTTAATGGTTCAATCTGAATGCTCTCCTTACTTATGATTTGCCCATCCTTCATCGTTTTGGGTAAGGCTTGCCCAAGAAAACGAGAATTATCAACTAATACATTTTTCGAACCTGCAATTTGAATAGCATGCCCTTGATAACTATCCTTGAATGTTACATTTTTTATAGTTACGTTATTTGAATTCCCAATAGCAAATGCACCTGAAGAATTTATAAGTGGTAGATTTTTTGCTTTAGTTCCTTCTTCATTCAAAGCACCGTTCATATCAATAGTACCACCAGAATAACTAATATCTTCTGTTGGGCCCCATTCTACTTGCGCACCATCATCCGTAAATAAACCTGTCATAAAAACAATAGAAGGGTGATTCTTAATATTTATACCATTTAGAATGGTAGCTTTCTCATTCAATTCTAAGTGTGTATGACTTTTTAAAAAAACAATTTCTTTTACTAAATAAGTTCCTTCCGGAAAATATACATTTCCTCCACCTAGCCCTTGAGCTGCAGCATCTATTGTATCTTGAATTGCTTGACGATCATCATTAACTCCGTCACCTATTGCTCCATAATCTTTTACACTTAAAGCAGTATCTTCAAATTCTTTTTTGATAATTCTGTCACTTATAACATCTTCCTTATAACTCTTATTTTCATTAGTAGATGTTACTGTAGATTCAACTGTTCTGTTGTCTAATTGTGAATTAGAACGAATAGTACCATTAGAGCTGATACTATTAACACTTAACGAATTATCTAAACCATTAGTGGTTGAATTAGAGGCAATCATTTCAGCAGAACGATTCTGATTAACAGTTGGTGAATTATCTAAATCATTAGTAATTGCATTAGAAGACTCTTTTGTAGCCATCGGTGAAGAACTAGTAACAACTTCATCCGATAAAATACCTTGGCTTCCCAAAATTGAAATTGCCAATAGTACCGAGCAGGTCCCCACCTTTAATTTACGAATACTGAATACCTCATTAGGAACAAAATATTTCATCAGAACCTCCAATTTTTTTACTATTTTTTAACAATTGATTATTACTTTTCTTAAAATAGATAGAATGACACCGCTGTCATTATCTTTATCATATATTTTCCAAATTGAATTGTCAAGGAATAACACAAGAAAATATTAAAATTTATACTCTTCGGAAATCTCTTCAAACTAGGTCAGTGCCGCCTTGCCCTAAGTCTAGGTTACTGACTTGGTCAGTTCTATAGTAGACTGAAACTATAATAGTACACCTCTACTTCTAAAACATTGTTAGAAATCGATTTGACTGTCCCGATCAATTTGTCCTATTCTTATTTCATTTTACTATATCTACAACCTCAAAGCAGGGTTTTGAGTTATCTATGGCCAACTTCCTAGTTTGCTCTTTAGCCTTCCATTCAAAAGTGATGCTATCTTTCTTAGCTTGAATATAAAATATCCCATTTACTATATTTAAATTTATTGATATGTTGTAAATTATAAATGAAAGAACAAATACCTTGTCATACAAGCATTCGCCAGGGATATTTACCTTAATATCGCTCATATGGCGGATTGAAACTAAAACACTACAATATATTTCTTAAATAGACCTTCTATAAAAGCTAGATTTAACCTCGATAAAAATAGATGCAGTGCTTCTAAAATACTGGAATAGGGCATATAGGTAATCGTAGACAAGTGTTTTATAGATTGTCTCGCAGGAGATCTAATGATGTATAGCAAGCATCACTAAACATATGGGATATTCGTATTATTATAATATTAACATGCTATAAATTCTATCATGTAAAAGAATGACTAGAACATGAAAGACAGGCACAAAACTTTGAACAATATTCTGAAAACAAAAAAAAGACGCGAGTTTCCACAATCTCACTCATGGAAACTCACGTCTTTCAAAAAATAGGGTGAATTGAAAACTAGAACAAGACAGTAGATTTTCTAAATGATGTCTAGTAAGGATTCTAAATGCTACACCAAATTGCTCACATCTTATTTCAAACCACGGGACTCCCACAAGAAAGGAAAATCCTATAAAAATTCTCTCTCTGAGGAGAAAGGGGCCTCAACTACAGGTGTAAACTATTATCAATTGAAAACAACAGTTTTTACACTCAATTAGACTTTTTAGGGACAGTATTACTTTCGCTTGTCTGTAGTTTGTCATTTTTTTGATAAAGTTAGTACTTTTTCAGAAACTATTTTGAAAGTCTCAATGATATAGTCTACTTCTTCATCGCTTAATTTAGTATGAAGAGGGAGGGTAATTTCATTCTCAAAGAAGGCATAGGCCTTAGGATAGTTCGTCATATCAAATCCAAGATTCTTATAGGCTGTCAAGAGCGGAAGCGGTTTGTAGTGGACGCTACTTGCAATTCCTGCTTTGGCCAATTCTTGGATGATAAGATTGCGTTCTTCTAAGCTCGCTCCTTCTACATGGGTAATGTAAAGGTGACGTGAAGATTCGACACTATCAGTCTTGTGTGCCAAAGGATGGATGCGAGAACCTGCAAAACCACGATCATAGCGATCCACGATGTCCTTACGACGTTCTAGCAAACCAGTGTAACGGTCCAATTGTACCAAACCAAGCGATGCCATGATATCTGTCATATTGCACTTGTAAGCTGGTGTAACGATATCGTATTCCCATGAACCCAGTTGCATCTTGGCAAGAGCATCCTTAGTTTGCCCGTGAAGGGAAAGAATTTGGAATTCCTTGTACATCTCTTCGTCGTCAATCGCTGGATTGGCCTTCCAAGTTGCGCTTCCACCTTCTGCCGTTGTAAAGTTCTTAACCGCATGGAATGAGAAGGAAGTAAAGTCAGCGATAGAACCAGCTGGTTGTCCTTTATAAGTTGATCCCAAAGCATGGGCACTATCAGAGACAATCACAATACGGTTAAAGGCTTTTTGCCACTTGCTTGACGCAGTAAAGAGGTCACGTTTCTTCTCCGCTACTTGGAACAAACGGTCGTAGTCGCAAACAATCCCCGCAAGCTCAACCGGAATAATCACCTTAGTCTTTTCAGTAATAGCTTGCTCCAGCAAGTCATAGTCCATTTCAAACGTATCTGCTTGGATATCTACCATGACAGGGGTCGCTCCTACGTGCGTGATGACACTACATGAAGCTGTATAGGTCATGGCTGGAACGATGACTTCATCACCAGGTCCCACTTCCAAAACGCGTAAAATCAACTCCAGAGCGGCTGTCGCAGAGTTGAGACAAACAGTCTTAGGTGTCTGTGTGTAAAGAGACAAGCGGCGCTCCAGTTCTTTTGTTTTAGGACCTGTTGTGATCCAACCAGAACGCAGGGTATCCGCTACTTCAGCAATTTCTGCTTCTGTGATATCAGGCGGTGAAAATGGAATATTGTAATTTGGCATTGATTTGCTCCTTTTATCTGTACTCATTCTCTCATGACTACTTTATTTTAGCACTTCAAACACGGTTTGAAACATGATTTTGATGTCTCCAAGGAAACTAAACTCTCGGAGATAGGCAAGGTTATAGCGCATCTTTTCAGGAAGAACATGCTCCACATAGGCCTGGTCAACTGACAGACCTTTCTCCGTCATTTGACTGATGATGGTGTCCTCATCCTTGTAGTTGATGCTGGCTGGAGAGGTAATCCCTGCTGGTAAGAGCAAGGTTGCCATCATTTCAGGGCTATACTGCTCTGTGTAGCGTGGCACTTCAGGTCGTGTACCGACAAAGGACATTTCGCCTTTAAGAACATTGACCAGTTGAGGCAGTTCGTCCAAACGGACACGACGGATAAAATTGCCAACCTTGGTAATACGGCTATCGTTAGCAGAAGTCACCAGACTCCCTTTTTTATCCGCATCTGTCACCATGGTACGGAACTTCCAAATCTTGAAAGGTCGATTGTACTGGGTCACGCGCTCTTGCTTGTAAATCACTGGCCCCTTGCTATCCAACTTGATCCAAATGCTCAAGATGAGAAAGATGGGAGAGGTCAGAACCAGTAAGACCAAGGTCAAAACCCAGTCCAAGCAACGCTTGAAAATCAGCGAACCCTTCCTTTTAGAGACAAGCTGGTAGTAAGACTCAACCTCGCTTGATTTCATTTCCACAGGCAAGTCTTCCCATTTCAGCATGCTGTTCTCCTTTGTTTTTATTATACTATTTGTCAACATTTTTCATTATACCACAAAATGGAAAAGGCGGTGAAAGAAATCTGTAATTTGAAGGATTTCCTTCTTTTACTCAATGAAAATCAAAGAGTGTTAGGACATGGCCCCTGCCTGCAAGCTATACATCTTGTGATAGGTTCCTCCCAAGGCCAAGAGTTCTTCATGAGTTCCACTCTCGATAATGCGCCCCTTGTCCAAAACATAGATGCAGTTGGCGTCTTGAATAGTAGAAAGGCGGTGAGCGATAGCAATAGTTGTTCGGCCCTGTCTCATCTTCGCCAGAGAAGCTTGAACCAAACTTTCTGTTTCAGAGTCAATATTGGCTGTCGCTTCATCCAAAATCAGGATTTTAGGCTGGCTGGCGACTGTTCTAGCAAAGGCAAGAAGCTGGCGCTGCCCAGTAGAGAAGCTCGAACCACGCTCGGAAACAGGGGAGTCGTACCCCTGAGGAAGTTCTTGAATAAAGGAATCTGCATCCACAAAGGCTGCCGCAGCCTGAACCTGTTCATCACTGATTTCTTGGTACATGGCGATATTGGACTTAATAGTTCCATGATAGAGGAAGGGTTCCTGCAAGACCAAACCGATGTTTTTTCTCAGCTCTTCTTGACTGAAATCCCTGATATCCACATCATCCAAGAGAACTCTCCCTGACTGGAATTCATAAAAGCGCATGAGGACATTGATAATAGACGATTTCCCTGAACCTGTATGACCTACAAAGGCAATGGTTTCACCCTTATTAACAGAGAAAGAAATGTCATCCAGAATCGGATGTTTACCGTCATATGAGAAACACACATGTTCAAAACGGATATTGCCTTCTTGGACTTTGGCTTGCCCATTTTCTTGAAGAGGTTCATAGGTCCTCTCGTCTATCAGGGCAAAGACGCGACCTGCAGAAACCATAGCCGTTTGCAGAGTTGAAAAGTTTTGCGTCACCTCAATCAAGGGGTCAAAAAGGCGGTTGATGTACTGGATAAAGGCATACATGGTCCCGACCGTTATCCCGATAGAAAAACCACGGTAGCCAAAGTAGGCCATCAAGACTGCATAGCCTAGAAGTTTCAGCAAACTCATGGCAGGTCTCAAAAAGAGTGCATCCAAGGCTACAGAACGGTTGGCGTAGACCAAGTGTTCTTGGTTGATTTCATCAAATTCTGCCTGCAGGCGCTTCTCTTGATTAAAGGCCTGAATAATCCTGATTCCCTCGATATTCTCTGCCAGCTTACTATTGATATCTGACAAGAGACTTCTGGTTTTCTCAATGATTTTCACTGACTTTTTTCGATAGAGATTGACCAAAAGGAAAATCAAAGGGAGAAAGAGCAAGACTAAAGCCGTCAAACGAAAATCCAGCACCAACATGGTATAAAGGGTTGTCAGAAAGATAAAAACTGCTGAGATAAAGCTGGATAAAATCCCAGAAAACATATCACTAATCGTCTCGGTATCGTTGGTCAAACGAGAAACGATAGAACCTGCTGGCGTCTTGTCAAAGTAAGACATGCCCAGTTTCTCCATATTGGCAAAGGCATCCCGACGAATATCCCTAACAATACTGTAAGACACGCGCGCAAAGAGAAGATTGCCGACATACTGAACTACAGTTTGTAGGATGTAGAGACCATAGTAGACCAGCAAAACGGTAACGGCTAGTTGGTTAAGATTGCTGAGATACTGGTCGATAAAGTGGGAAGCCACGAGGGGTATGACACTTTTAATGACCGTCGTCGCTAGGAGAAAACTGAGTGCCAAAAAGGTCAGGAGTCCATAAGGCTTGAGATAAGACATCAAGCGCTTCAATACAGCCCATTGTTCTTGTTTATTCTGCATCTTCTTCTCCTTTCATTTCCAACTGCTGAGACTGGTAGGTTTGGGCATACCAGCCATCCATCGCTAGCAAGTCTTCGTGCGTGCCTCGTTCGATAATTTGACCATTTTGTAGAACTAAAATAAAATCTGCATGGACAACAGCACTGAGGCGATGGGCAGTGATAATGGTTGTCTTGTCCTTTCGCGTCTCCTTGAGATTGTCGATAATCGCATACTCTGTCTTGGCATCTACGGCGGATAAGGAATCATCCAAAATCAAGATATCAGGGTTTAAAATCATAGCCCGACTCATAGCCAGACGCTGCTTTTGCCCACCAGAAAGACTGACTCCCTTTTCACCAATCAACGTATCAAATCCCTGTGACATGGCTACAATGTCTTGGTAAACTTGAGCTAGCTTAGTCGCTTCCTCGACCGCTGAAATGGGCAAGTTAGGATTGCCAAAGCGAATATTGTCTAAAATCGAAGTCGCAAAGAGGAACTGGTCCTGAGGGACGTAGCCCATGAGACTGCGAAGGTCTGTCAAACGATAATCCCTAATATCGTGACCATTTAGATAAATAGCTCCCTTATCCACATCGTACTCACGCAAGAGGAGTTTAATCAAGGATGTTTTCCCAGAGCCTGTCTGCCCAACCAAGCCCAGGGTTTGCCCTTTTTCCAAACTAAAGTGAATATCCATCAGCGTTTCCTCGTTTTCAAAAGCAAAGTTATCAATAGCATACTCCAAGCGCCCGTTTTCAATACCATCCAGAGGAAACTCGGAGTCTTTTACAGATGATTCCTGAGACAAAAGATTCTCAATCCGCTGGTAAGAAACCTTTCCTCGCTGAGTGATATTAAAGAGGAAACCAATAGCCATGAGAGGCCAGACCATCATATCCAAATAACTAATAAAAGTGACCAAATTTCCAACTGTAATCTGCCCCTCCCGAACCATCAAAGAGCCGACTAAGAGTGTTAAAACATAGGATAATCCAACAAACAAGAGAACCATTGGGTCAAAGAGTCTATCGTATTTCATGGTTTGGAGATTCTTTTGGAAGGTTAATTCATTGACTGCCTGAAAGGACTCCAGCTCATCTGCCTGATAACCAAAAGACTTGGTCACTTTGATACCTGATACAGACTCCTGAACCTTGTTATTGAGTTCAGAAAAGGCATCCTGTGACTCTCCAAAGACCTTATGAGTCTTTCTTCCCAAACGACTGGTCGCATATGCCATAAAAGGCAGGGGTAAAATTGCAACTAGAGTCATCTGCCAGGAAATGCTAAAGAGCATGGTCAGCAAAGTCACTAAAGCTGTAATAGAGGCATCCACCGCAGATATAACACCACCACCTGCAAGACTCGTCAAAGAATTGATATCATTGGTTGCGTGTGCCATCAAGTCCCCCGTCCGATAGGTTTGATAAAAGGCTGGAGACATCTTTGTAAAATGCTCAAACAAGCGAGACCTCATAATCTGCCCCAGACGGTAGGATGTCCCAAGAATATACATACGCCAAACATAGCGCAGATAGTACATACCAAAGGCCGCAAGAAGCAAGTAAAATAGGTAAATAAGTAGTTCATTCTGAATTAATTGCCCCGATGTGATAGCATCAATGATCCGCCCCATGACCATTGGGGGAATGAGGTTAAGGACAGAAACCAAGACCAAGGCCACAATTCCGACTAGATAACGGCGTTTTTCTAGCTTAAAAAACCACCAGAGTTTTTGAATAATGGACATAAAATTCCTTTCTAGTTCCAAATGGAAACCTGAGACTCCGACCCCAGGTTTTTCTTATTCATAGGTTACAACTGTAACGTCACCTTTGTCATACTCAGCGATAAAGATATTGGCTACATTGTCATGCCCTTGTTTGCCGAGATTATCAATCAACCACTCTTCGCTACAGCCAAGCGATTCCAAGACTTCTACTTGGATAACACCATCAGTCACAATTAGATACTTAGGATTTTCATCTCCCATTTGGACCACGATGAGTTGGTCATTTTGCTCCTGCACAGCTCGTTCAACTTGCTTCATCTGGAAAATCCCTTGGCTACGAAGTTTGAGGGTTACATCCACCCCAAACAAATCAACCGAACGACAGGCTTCTAGGTCAATCTTCTCATGTTTGATGAGGAGAGTTGGCTTACCATCAATCAAACATTTCACAAAACGAATATTATGAAGCCACTTGAGGGTCAAAACCAAAATAGTCCACATCAGTAAAATCACCTCGTACTGCAAAATGCTGATAGAACTATTGTAAATCACCCCACCAATGATAGCACAGAGAACATAATTCTGAATTTAATCTGTCGCAGAGTTAGGTGCTAAGTTCCCCTTTCCTGTCACATTGATAACAAAACAAGTGAGAAGAGCCCCAAGGCCAGTTCGATTACAATTTCCATACAGTTGAGTGTCACTTGTTTACCTTCACCAATTCAATAACGTCTGTTTGATGCAATTCTAATTTCTTTAAAAGATACTTGTCTAATTCGCTCTCGTTCATGGCGTGGTAGAAATCTGAACCGACCTTGACAAGTTCTCCATCAGTAACTGCAGAAGTATTGACGTAAACTTCTGATTTATCCACTCCCAAGTCTTTGGAAACAACCTCTATGAAATGAAGTGAAGTTTGAAATTGATTGTTAGAGGCTTGATCGGTCTGGTATTTTGAGATTGTCACCAAAAGCATGGCTATCAAAGTCAAGACAAAAATCATGACCAATTCACAAAATCTAGTCACCTTTTTTATCACGATACGCCTTGAAGGCAAAAAATCCTGTGATAGCTAGGAGCACAATCCCAAAGCCAATCATGATTCCATTTTGCTGACTGATTTGGCTAAGCACATAGTCATATGAGTAAAATTTCATTTATTTTCACGCCTTTTCATAAAATCATTCTTCATTATAAATGAAAGAGGGTGATTTTTCAAACCATACGTTGGGGAAATAGACATATCAGACCAACTTCTCAAACTAATGACTCCAGTAGCTATTTCAAGATTCTAATTTTGATAATTGATAAGAATAGACACTAGGAATTATCACTACAAAGAAAAGTGTCAAGAAGAATACCCAGTAAACATATAGTTGCACAAAGGAATTTAGAAACAATAACAATCCTCCGAATACCCAAATTTTCCCAGCTAGGCGATGCGTTTTTCTCCAGTTTTTATCATTCTCTAAGGTCCACGGTAGTCGAATACCGATTATATAATTTCGGTGTGTTTTTGGTAGATAATTTCCAATTACGATCATCACGACTCCCATAAAAATCTGAGCTAGTAGCCCACTCATCATGGAATAACCCAAAGATTCTCCGAAGATAGAAATCATTAATAGACAAGATACAAAAGGAATAATCCAGTAAATCAAGAGTTGTATTTTTGAACTGATATTGCTAGATTTAGGATCCTTAATCATTAAAAATAGAAGCAACCAATGCATCAAAAGCATGAGAGTCGGTAATCCAAAGATAGCAGACATTTTATGATTGTAGCCATCTGCTTGACCCAGTAGATTAAAATGAGTGGGTATCTCCTCTGGTAATTGATTCCAGAAAACACAACCTACAAGGGAAGGTAGTAGGATGAGAATGCTCGTAAATAATACCAATTTCTTATTGATTTTTATCTTCATCAAAATGATCTCCTTTCAGATCTGCTAACCAAACCATTATATCCTCTAAAACCGATGTATTTAACTCATAATAAATAAAGTTTTTTTCTTTCATTTCATGAATCAAATCCGCTGCTTTCAAAATCGTAAGATGGTGTGAAATAGTTGCACTAGTCAACTCAAATTGACTGGCAATTTCTCCTGCAGGTAATCTACCTGTTTTGAGTAAATTCAAAATCTCTCTCCTAACTGGATGAGATAAGGCTTTAAAGCTATTTGCAAAACTCATAATGACTCCTTTCCCTCTGTAATATTAGTAGGGCTAGGACTAAGCAAGGTAGAACTGATAGTATTCCTGTCGGTGATGGGCCTAAAATCAAGAGGCTTGAAACTTTTTCTCCTGGTAATTGAAAGAGTAACCCAATACCGGCAGTTGCATTGATTGCCCCATGAAATAGGGCAGAAGCCCAGATAGAACCTGTCTTTTCAAACAACCAGCTCAACAATATTCCTAGGCTAAAACAAAATAGAAACATAGCAACAACTCCCAAAACGGGATAAGAAAAATAAGATAGTCCATAATTATAGCCTTGCAAATTGATTGGTAGATGCCAAAGACTCCAAATGAGACCAAGCAAGACATGAGTCTGGACTATTGAAAAGCGTCCTCTTAGAGCTGGGTAAAGATAGCCACGCCAACCAATTTCCTCTCCCAATGCAAAGAAACTATTAAGAAAAGGAGCGTAGGTCAAACTAGCTAGGATTTGAATCAAGGCCAAGAAAGATAAGGGGAACGGTGATTGAAGGACTCCTTTTTCTTGTAAAATAGCTTGAATAGATTCAAAACCAAGGCTGAAATTGCTAGGGAATAGAAGAAAATAAAGTCCTGCTCCTAAAAAACTGATAACTGCTGGGAACCAGATAGCTAGTAAGTAAAAGCGCCAGTTCCTCTTGAGATTCACGACTAATTTAGATTTGATTCCACTAGGTTGATTCGTGATTTTCCCTAAGAGAAAGACTGCAAGCGCAGGCATCCACATGGCTACAATACTAGCAAGTTGACTCCATGGAGAATTTAGACCAACACCACCTATCCATAGTGCCAACCATATTATCCAAGCAAGGGCATAAGCCAAGACCACAAAAAGAAGGATTGTTCTCTTATTTGACATATATGTAACTTCACTTTCTATTTAGATATTTTTCTAAATAACATTATACACCTTTCTATTCTAAATACAAGAACTATTTAGATTTTTTTCTAAATAGTTTAGGGAATTTTTATTTTCTCAGGATAAAGTCTAAAGAGTGATTTTTCAAACCATACGTTGGGGAAATAAACCTTTTTTTGGTATAATCCCGACTTTATCACTTAATTCTCCGCGACCTTACTTAATACCTTGGTACATCTGGATTTTTCGACTATTTTTCAACTTTT
>NZ_VMMS01000020.1:0-32619 GCF_013277315.1 Streptococcus sp. 2106 | reverse complement strand
TGAACTTGAAATTTGGCTTACAAGAAGAAAGTACAGTTTTGGGAGTTCCGTGTTATACTATTGGAAACCAAACTGCTAGACCAGAAACTTGTATTAACGGGACAAATACATTAATCGGTTATAGTGTTAAAAAAATCCTTGAAAATCAGAAACTAGAAAAAAATACTAGTATTCCGCTATTCTGGGATAAAAATGTTAATACTAGGATAGAAAAGGCGTTTAGAAAAATTTTTTATGAGGCTAATAAAGAAAATTGACAAATATTTTTTGAATTATTTTTACTCTCAACTAAATATACGAATTGCTGATAACCTTTTTAGAATATATTTAGTAACATTTTTTAATGTAGCTATGTTAACAAGTATCTTTTCAGTACAGACAATCTCATTGTTTGCTTCGGTTATATTTGTTAATAGACTCATTAAATATAAAGATTCACAAAAAGTTTACCAGTACTCTATAATTTTAAAATTAAGTGGAATTTTAGCGTTTTCTGTCTTATGTTATGTTTTAAAGTATACAGACTTCTTCACTATTACTATAATAGGTTTTTGTTTAGGAGCGGGAGATGCATTTTTTTTAGTATCAAATCAATTAGTTTTTAAGAAAATTGTTCGATTAGATTTGCAGGAAGAGAGATTATCGCTTGTAAATCTTAGTAAGCAAGCTGTAAACGTTTTGATTCCTCAATTATTTATTATGCTAATTGCAATTAAAAGAATAAACTTGGTATTAATTAGTATTACTATCATACTTTTATTTTCAAAAATTTTTATAGCGAAGGTAAGAGGAAAATTTGTTCGAAAAACGAATTTAATAGTTCAAAGAAATAGCCAGAGTGGTACTGGAAATGAGAAATTTATAAATGATTTCTTGCAAGTTAAAGCATTTTTTAAAAACCATAACTGGTTGCTTATGTGTATGTTAGTTGTATTTGTATTTTCTCCTATACAACAGGCGCTATCAAATATTGCAATTCCAACATATATTCTCTCAATTGGGACAGAGAAAAATTATACTACAATACTGTCATTGTACTCAATCGGCAGTTTAGTGGGGAGTTTAATATTTTTAAAGTTTTACAAATATTTTAAAAGCATAAAGAGTATAATGTCAATTTTACTAATTGGGGTTGCTTCGTATAGCGCAATAGTATCTACAAAGCTATTCTTAATTATTTACCTCTTATCCTTCTTTGTTGGCATTTTTGTTCAATTATTTTTGATTAGTTGGGAAAATAAAGTGTTAAAGGAAATTCCTGAGAAGTACTTAACAATGGTTTCAAGTTTTAATTGGATTGTCTTAAGTTCGTTAAACCCAATTGCACTCACAATTGTCGGAAACTTTTCTGAAATATATGGAACAAGGATAACAGTAACATTTAGCATGGTGTTTGTATCAATACTGATTATGATGACATTAATTATTAATTTTATTAATCAAAATAATAACTAGATATAGGATACTAATCTACTTGATAATTATATCAATGGTTTTTCAGTAGATTGTCTCTCAAAAAACATGAAAGGAAGTTTTATAATGTTAATACGTAGAATTATGACTTTTAGTGAAGCAAAACGTGAGTTTTCTGAACAATGGGACGATTTAGTTTCATTAAATGAGATTGATAGTATTTATAGTAGTTTTCAATGGGTAGAAGCAACTTCTCAGAGTGATAAAGTTGAACAAAATGTTCTAGTCGTTTTTCAAGAATCTCTGTTAGTAGGTGGTTTACTTTTTGATGTTGTTGAAGAAAAGTTTCCAGACCACTATAAAATAGATTCATTTTTAAATGGATACAATCCATTTTTTTCGGATTCACCAAATTTTAATATACCCAGCACAGGTAATCCATCTATTGCTATTTGTAATAGAGGGGCAAAGTCATGTGATATTAGATTTGATAAAGATTTGACAGTAAATCAGAAAAATACGGTAGCTAGATATATTGTAAAAGTTTTAAAAGAGTATTCAGAAGAATTGAAATGTCCGTTTTTAAGTTTTTTATATATGCCGTCATCAATGAATAATAATTTTCTTTATAATATATTAGACAGCGAAGGATTTTGTAAGTTTTTGGTTGGTGCAAGTTACTCAATTCCCATAAATTTTAGCAATATTGATGAATATCTAGAGAGATTTACCTCCAAGAGAAGAAACTCTATAAGATCTGAAATCAAAAAAGCTGTTAGTTCAGGAGTAAATTATGAATATGTTCCACTGTCCGGAAATGAGAGAAAGCTAGCTAAAACCGTATTATTTAATTTCCTAAAGTATGAATATCCGAATTACAATATTGATAGATACACAGAGAGATTATCATATATTTCTGGCAGTTTTGAAAATGATGCGTATATTTGTCGTATGAGAGTAGGTGGAAAAATAATTGGAGAAGTTCTATTGTTAAGTTATAAGAATAACCTTATTGCCCGTGTAGTAGGCATAGAGCCGGGATATGAAAAATTGTTTCCGTATTTTAATTTAGTGTACTATAACTTGATTGAACATTCACTAGAAAAAGGATATGAGAAGGTAATTTTTGGCGATGGATTGGACGCAACAAAAATGAGTAGGGGGTGTTTGCAAGATAAGTTATATATGTATGTATACACTGAAAACAATCTACAGGAGAATTTTGATTTGATAAACAGATTTGTTGAAAGCCAAGAGGTATTTCAAAATTAAAGTGAGTGGATAAATTATGAAAGAAAAAAAGAAATTTAATAGATTTCCATATAATGAGGTTAGTTGTTATGGTTATTGCTTATGGAATATTTCTTTATATCATGGAAGAGATCCTTTAACCGATTTACTCTCGCCTTGGGGAATGAGATTTGAGAGTGACTTAATTTCAAGAGATTGGTGGCTGATTGATTATTTTGAAAAATACACAAATACTTGCTTGTTTAAAGGAAAGTGGAAAAAAGTTGAGGGATATGAAAACGCTATAAAGGAAATTGATAAAATTTTAAGTTCAAATAGAATAGTTATGTTTCAAACTGAATGGTCCATGTTAGCATTTCATCCACATTATAAGACTAGAGCATTCAATACACATGCTGCGTTAATTACGAGTAAAGATAATAATGAGATTTTAATCAAAGACAGAATGCTAATAAAAATTTTCGGTAAAGATACGGTAAATGTAAAATCTGAACAACTGAAAGAAGCATTTGATGATAAATTTTATTTTTTTGAATACTTTTTCGATACGAAAGATGTGAAAGACATGTTTAAAGAATGGTTACTTGAAACAAAATCTGAAATGGAAAAAGGTTCATTAGGAAATACTCTGTTTTTACCCCACCTGTATTATGTGGAGGGAAAAAATTTCATAAAATATTTTTCTCAGGCTATATGTAAATATCCTAAAACTTATAGACGTGATCGACACTTTGTTGATTTACTAAAAGTACGTTTGGTTGACTGTTTAAATCATCATATTATCTCAAATAGGAAAATTTGTTTGGAATTTTTAAAAAGTTATAATTATTTAAATTCAAGTCTCCCAACTCTGATTGAAATTTTGGAAGAAGAAATAAATCTATATAATTCATTAAAGGAACATTTGATACAGTATGATTTTTCTGAAATTGAAAATGTTTTAGAAAATATAAATACAGAAGAAGATAAGTATTATCAAGGTATTTTACAACTTATACAAAATAATAGTTTATAAAATTAGAGAAACGGAGTTTTATAATGAAGAAGTGCGTGATTATTGGTGGGATGGGGTTAATTGGATTAAACATTGCAGACTTGATAGATGAAGGTGTTGAAGTTTATTTAATTGATAATCTTTCATCAAGTTCTAAAATGGCAAAGAGCAAAAAGGAAATATATCAAAAATTTGTTAGTAAAATTCTTAAACGCAATAATTTACACTTTATTGAAGAGGATATAAAGAATGCAGACTCTGTAAAAAAAATATTAAAAAATATTGTGCCTGATGTGGTGATATATTTAGCAGCACTTCTTGCCTCGGAATCTGAGAAAAATCCAGTGGAAGCAAAAAAGGTCATTTTTGAAGGTGTGAAATCTACAATAAACATAATGGAAGAGATATCAAAAAAGTATAAATTAATATATGCTTCATCTTCATATGTTTATGGAGATTTTGAATATGAACCAGCCGATGAACTACATAGTAAGAAACCATTAGATATTTATGGTTTTTGGAAAAATGAATCAGAAGCCTGGATTTCCAATTATAAATTTAAATTTGGTGAGTGGTTAATTATTCGTCCTTCTTCAGTGTATGGAATTATAGATCCAAGGGAACGTTATGCAAGTTCATGTATTGAACAAGCATACTTTAATGAAACAGTTCAATTGTTTTATCCTGAATTTATTTGTGATTTTACTTATGTTAAAGATGTAGCAAAAATATTTCTAAAAGCTGCAGAGTCAGATGTATCAGGTGAAATTTTTAATATGACTAGGGGAGAAGCTAGGACAAATAAAGAGTTTATAGAAGTTCTAAAGAAATATTTCAAGAATATAAAAATTAAATCCCATGACGATAGACTACTGAATGCTCCTAAACGGGGTGCGTTAGATAATAATAAGGTAAATAAATTATTTTCTTGGACAGCGGAGTATGGAATTAACGACGGAATTATCGATTCTATTAATGTTTTAGATAAGTTATTAGAATAGTATTTAATTATATGTATAATATATAAGAGACAGGAGAGTCATAATGAAAGAAAAAGATGATTTTATTTGGTTAAAAAACAGCTATTATTATAGATTAATTGAGGAACTTAGTACAGAAAGTAATTTAGATTTCAATGTTGTACAAAAAGTTATAAGTGGTCTAAAAAATAAAAATGCAGATATCAAAAATCCAACACCAGAATTAGGTTTTCATATTACGCGATTTAGAATGTATGAAAGAATCAGCGTATTCTTTAAAAATGGTTTTAAGCCTGGTCATATTTTAGAAGTGAGTGGGGATAGGGGAGCAATCTTTAATATGTTTGAGGATAACTATATCTCACACACAGCAATAAAATATCCTGACGAAGATATTCAGTCCCTATCTTTTGACGATTCTACTTTTGATTATGTAATTTGTGATCAAGTCATAGAACATATACCTGAACCACAGAAGGCAATTGATGAAATATATAGGGTATTAAAACCTGGAGGATGGGTATTTTTAGCAAGTTGCTTTTTGGATTATATTCATACTCAGCCGGATAATTTAGATGATTATTGGAGGTTTACTCCTCAAGGGTTAAAATATTTATTGAGAAATTTTAAAGGAATTTTTCAATGTGAAGGTTGGGGGAATAAAGAGGCTTTTAATTTAGTGATGTATGGAGGCCCTCTAAAGTATACTCCTATCCAAGAAAGTACTGAATTGATGAGAATTTCAAGCTATAATGATTTTCAATATCCTCTATCGATTTGGGGAATAGCCCATAAGTAGTGTTTAATCGGATGAATTTCGATATTGAAAGGAGTAATCATGCATTTTTTAGAAAGAAAATTTTTGAGGAACACTCTATTTTAAGCGATTATATAAGTAAATCTATTCGGTAATTTGTCTCAAAAACAGCGATATATGATATTAAAAAAACGAAAAGGTTTACATATGAAGAGATTGATAAGTTATCAAATAAATTATTAAATGCTTTATTAAAACATGTTGATACAAATAGTAAAATAATGTTCCTCCTAGGAAAAACTACAGAGTTTATCCTAATTTATTTAGCGTGTCAAAAGCTAGGTATTACTGCCTGTCCAGTATCACCCTTAATAGGGAATTATGAATTATCGGGTATAATAGATAAAATAAAACCATCAGTTATTTTCTTTGAAGATGAATTATTCAATAAAGTAAAGAGTGCCACAAATACTAGGAGTATCAAAAAGTGAAGTATATTTCAATTGATGACACTATTAAAGCGGATAATGGCAAATATATAATTAATTTTTATTCTTTTATAAAACATGAGTTAGATACTTTTGATTATTCATCAAAAATTAACACATATGATTGTTCTACGATTCTTCATACTTCCGGTACAAGTGGGTCACCCAAATTGTGCAGGTTAAATAAGAGGCATATACCAATTAGAATTCGGAATACTATAGTATCAGCCTTTTAGAATCGTGAACACATTTTAGAAACTGATAAATTAATTTAGTTTCCTACCAAAAACCCTACCAAAAATTCTTTGGCAGGGTTTTTCTTTTTAATAAAATTATTTTGGAGAACAGGGTTCGTTTTAAATGACCAGAAGTAAGCTATCTATAGATTCTAATTATAGTAGAATTTCGTATTTCAAATTTTGTAGAAATTTTTAAGAACCCTGCCTATCATTGTCACTATTTTGTGGAATTTGTCGTTCAAAATCGGGAAAATCCAGATGAATTACAACACCATTTTGATTTTATCTATGGTGTTCAGACTGATGACAATCCAACTCAAGCTTTAGCTCGTTTTCGTCAGAATGAAATTACAAAAGAAGAAATGCTTGCTGAGTTTAGAAACCCCTATTCTTTTAAACAATTATCCATTCACAACCAATCTTTTTGTGATATAATGAAAATAGAGAAGGTTTATCAATCAAAAACAGGGGAGGAGTTACAAAAATGGCAGTAGTATCATTGGAAAATAGTATTAAACTATATAGTTCAGAATTATTTCATGCATTATTAAAAGATTCCAATTATAAATTGGATGAGCGTATTGCTCAGACTGTTGCAGAAGGCTATGCTCGTAATCTAGATTATTCCGATCCTGAACTGATGCATGTTGGTGTAACTTCGGTTGCTAACAATCTGCTTACAAAAATTAAACAAGAGTATTTTAATGTATAGTATTTTGAGAAAAGCCACCGAAAAAGAAATTACTCTTTAAGGTGGCTTTTTTAGAAGTAAATTTTAGGCTAGAAAAACAATCAACAACGCACCAATTTTGGTGCGTTATGCTTTTTTTATGCTATAATTGAATTATAAAAATAAAGGAGTTTGCCATGATTGGAAAGAACATAAAATCCTTACGTAAAACACATGACTTAACACAACCCGAATTTGCACGGATTGTAGGTATTTCACGAAATAGTCTGAGTCGTTATGAAAATGGAACGAGTTCAGTCTCTACGGAACTAATAGATATCATTTGTCAGAAGTTTAATGTATCTTATGTCGATATTGTAGGAGAGGATAAAATGCTCAATCCTGTTGAAGATTATGAACTGACTTTGAAAATTGAAATTGTGAAAGAAAGAGGTGCTAATCTATTATCTAGACTCTATCGTTATCAAGATAGTCAGGGGATTAGCATTGATGATGAATCTAATCCTTGGATTTTAATGAGTGATGATCTATCTGACTTGATTCATACAAATATCTATTTAGTAGAAACTTTTGATGAATTAGAGAGATATAGTGGCTATTTGGATGGAATTGAACGTATGTTAGAGATATCTGAAAAACGGATGGTAGCCTAATGGAAATCCAAGAGTATACTGATAGTGAATTCAAACATGCTTTAGCGCGGAATGTTCGCTCTCTGACAAGAGGAAAAAAGTCCAGTAAGCTACCTATAGCAATTTTGCTTGGAGGGCAAAGTGGTGCTGGTAAGACTACAATTCATCGTATTAAACAGAAAGAATTTCAAGGAAATATTGTTATCATAGATGGCGATAGTTTTCGTTCCCAGCATCCACACTATTTAGAACTGCAGCGAGAATATGGCAAAGATAGTGTAGAATACACCAAAGATTTTGCGGGGAAAATGGTAGAGTATTTAGTAACAGAATTGAGTCATTTGGGATACAATCTTTTGATTGAGGGAACTTTACGAACAGTTGATGTTCCAAAGAAAACAGCACAACTCTTGAAAAGTAAGGGATATGAAGTACAATTAGCCTTGATTGCGACAAAGCCTGAGCTGTCCTATCTAAGTACTCTTATCCGTTATGAAGAACTGTACGCCATCAATCCAAATCAAGCACGCGCAACTCCAAAAGAACATCATGATTTCATTGTAAATCATCTAGTTGATAATACATGGCAATTAGAAGAACTAGCTATCTTTGAAAGAATTCAAATTTACCAACGAGATAGAAGTTGTGTATATGATTCAGGAGAAGATACAACTTCAGCAGCAACAGTTCTTCATGACTTACTATTTGGAGAATGGAACACGGTTGAAAAAGAGATGTTGAAGATAGGGCAGGAACGGTTGTGGGTGATTAACAAAGAGTTAAATAATAGGGGGGATTAAGTTGGCGAGTTCAAACGTTGACCAAAATAGGAATGCAACACCAAGTTGGAGTGGATATATCCATCAAGGGAAAGTAGGATTTTTAGTAGCGTTAAGACAATTACGAGAATGCATTGAAAATAATATAGAAAATCTTGAGGATTATGCTATAAGATATGAGAATGCTGAGGACTTCGATATTGTTGGTGATGATGATCAAGTATTATCGAGGCATCAAGTAAAAGCCTATGTTAATGGTAATGAGAGAGAGGATTACTCAGACCTTTTTAATATACAAACTAGGAAGTTTGAAAAGGGAAAGGAAAAAATAAATGTCAAGGGATATCAGGTTCATGAATTTGATGGTAGAGGAAAAGTAGTACGTAAGGTGGTTTCTAATGAAAACATATATCTACATGTGATTGTAAATGTGCCAGATTTTAATTTATCAAAATATGATTATTTATCAAAATATCCTAGTAGAACAAAATACACAGATAATGTTGCTTGTGTCAGACTTTATAAATATAATCAGGCTAAAGATCTTTTTTATTGTCCACTTTCTCAGGATGATAAAAATGATACAATTAGAGATTATTGTATAGCTGAAATAAAAGAAATTTTAAAATCAAAGGGTAATCCATTGAATGATAGTGTCTCACATTTAAATCAAGTGTATCTCAGGTATGTAGGTTCTTTATTGGATCATAGCATTGGGCAAGCACACAGTGAATATGGTTTTCCAGAAATATCCTTTGGAGAAATACTTTCCATTATTGAAAAGGAAACTCCTAAAGATGAAGTATATGAAATGAAAAATAATTTGACCTATAGGTGGGAAAAATATCATCGTGATTATGCAAGTGACATTAGCGAGGAAGATTTTAAACTTATGGATGAAATAAATAATCATTTACTGTCATTGACTAAAGGTGAGTTTTATAAATTTGTGAGAATGATGTTACCACACGAAAATTCAGATGAAAATTTTTTAGAATTGTTTCGTAATGCTCCAATGGAGGATATATTCTATGTATTACTGGAGAAAATTAAGGGATTTTCGTTTAAAGCTTACAGTTATTTAGATGATAATGAGAAGAGCTATAGAACTTCATTGATTAGTATTCAGGATAGACCTGGGATAATTGCAAAAAAAATTCAAGAAATAATTGACAACTCAGAATTTTTAAAAGCTACTTTTAATCATGATTTCCTTATTAATAGAGATATAGATGAGTTGCATATTGGGAATAGAATTGATGAATTTGATGGCATGCTAGATAATAGATATCGTGAAGAATGGAATACAGGAGTACAACATAATATATTTAAACCGAATATGGAATTCATTAGCATTGAGAAAGTAAAAGAAAAGAATTTGAGTGTGCCGGAGGACTAATATGAGAGACATCGTTATAAAATTTTTACAAAATAACCATTTTAACCAGTTGGATACAGATTTTGATTTCTATACTAACTCACAAAAATCAGAGTATTTTATTGTTAGTCAATATAGTCCTGATGAGCTAAATAATTTTTTCGATGATGATAAGACTTCACAAGTAATAAAAGAGTTTGAAAGGGTATCTCTAACACCAGAACATGAAAACATCAAGAAAAATACTTCTATGTTTATTTTGGTAGAAGTTGATGACTTGAAGGAAGTATTTGAAGACGAGAAAGTTCAACGATCAATTTTATTGATTGAAGAGGACTATTATTATTTTAGAAAGTTCATAATATTATACACTCGAAATGGGTTATTGGATTTACGAGATAAAGAGACTAATGAAATACTCTATACTTACTTAGAATCTAATATTGATGCTTTTGAAGATGATATGTTTTTTAGTGAGTCGTATTTTATGGCTATGGAAATTGGAGTAAAACTACCATTTTTCACACTCCCTAAAAGAAATGATATTTATCAAAGTATAGAAAGTCAGTATCAGGATGATAAGGATGAATTAGATAATAGATTATTGGATTTTTATACTAAGAACACTGATGAGAAATTATCAAAATCACTAAAAGATATTTCTACCGATGATGATAATATTTCTGATTTACTACAAATAGGAGAATTATTACAATGAAAATCAAAAAAATTTTAATAAAAAACTTTAAAAATATAAAGGAAACTAGAATTATTGATTTTCAAGAGAATGTAACTTTGTTTGTTGGACCAAATGGATTTGGAAAAACTACAATTTTTGACGCAATAGAGTTATCATTAACTGGGAAAATTCGTCGAATTGAAGAGTCCGATTATAGTGACGGTAGAAGTAGTTTTAGTGCTCCATATTTTCAAAATAATCCTAATCAAAATACATTCATTGAGCTTATGTTGACAAATGATGAGGATAATTCTTTGATAGTATCTAGTCTTTATAAGAGTAGTATGAATACTGAGGGCAGCAATGTACCAAAGTTTTCATTTTCTAAATTTCAAAGAAGAGTTCGGGTTGGTCCAGGAATTTCATTTCAATCTGATGAAGACTTTGAGGGTTCGAGTGAAAGAGATATACAAAAGAACATTAGTCAGTTTCTAGGATATGAATCAGAAGATTATAGCTTAGGCGATACTTTTGATTTGTTTCATTATATTCAACAAGATGAAACAGCTTATTATTTGAAGCAAAAGGAAAAAGATAGAAAGGAACAATTGAATTTTCTGTTAAATATTGGAAACTATGTTAATAGGAAAAGTAGATTAGAGCGTTTAAGAAGTACTTTATCCTCTAGTGAAAAGGAACTAAGAGCAAAAAAGGGTAAACTAAAAAATTCCCCAATTAAGAACAATATTCTATATTCGAAATTATCTCTTAGAGCAGATACTGACTTTGCTTTTAACAATAAGTCGATTATTTTTGATGAAGAATTGTCAAATGAAAGTTTAAATATATATCTATCAGAAATTACTAAATTACAAGAATTTCGAAATTCATTTTCTCCAAAAGATTACTTCCTTAGAAAACAAAGTGAGCAATTTGAGCGAGAGGTGCTGGATGATAAAGATTTTACTATTTACTTAATAGTTAGAGAAATACTTGAAAATCAGGAAAATATAGAGTCAATTAAACAAAATTATAGTTTAATTTCAAATGAAAAAAATTTCTCATATTTTTTACTTAAAAACTATCTTGAACGACAGGGCTTGTTGGAAAATGATAGTAAGTTGTTTAAATTTGGAAAAAGATTGAAGAGCTTACTTGATGTTGAAATTGCTAAAATTGATATCAAATCAATTGAGAATTCTTTAAATAATTTTACAGGATGGGAATTTGGCAGGCTATGGATTGAAAAATTTGAACCTAAATTAACAGAATATAAGTTTAAAAAAGGGCAGCTAGATGATGGAACAGAGTCGATTAACAAGCTACTCGAGATAAGAACTCGTCTAAAAGAACATAGCACTGGAAATCATTCGGAATGTATATTTTGTGGTTATGATTGGGGAGAGAGCGAGAATTTACTGGCAGCCTATGAAGAAACAACGAATCAACTACGTAAAAATTTGACTAATTTTGAAATAGAAGTTTCAAATTTGGTTGAAGAATTAAATCAATTAAAAATGGAGTTACAAAATCAGATCCAAATGGAGCAAGAGAAACTCTTTGTTATTCCTGATGATTTTTTGGCGGCCATACGATCCATAAGTAATTATAATTTTCCTGAGTCTTTTAGCAACTTGGTTGTAATGAACTCAGAGATTACTCCTTTGCCTGTTGATAAGAGTGCTTCGCTACAAGAGTTTGAGAATTTGAAAACAGAGTTAATAAGTTCATTGCAAGAAAAACTATTGATTCCAAATGAAGTTTATGGTACTTTCCTTAGAGTTGTAAATAAGAGTGTTGATTTTGAAAAACTTTTAGAAAAATATTCTATTTTAGCTGGAGAATCAATAAGGAAATATGAAATTTCTTATGACCTTTTACCCATTTCCTTGCATAAATTTGAAGAGAACAAAGATAGGTTGCTAGTATTTTTAGGGGATCTTAGATCTCAAATAGTATTTGATTATTCTAAAAGTTTAGATTCACAAAATCTATTTGATAAATACTTTGCATCTAAGGAAAAAACTTTTGAGGACTGTACTATAGAAAGTATCAATCAAAAGAGAGAATATATTATTAACCAGTTTGAATTACAAAGTTTAACGATGTTTCACCAAATTGAGAAACGTCTTCAAATCATTGAACAAACGATTACATATCTTCAGGATCGTGTTAGAGAATTAAATAATAATATAAAGTTTTACCAAGAACAGATGATTCAAAAGTTGAAGCTTCCCTTCTATATGTACACTGCTAAAATTTTACAAAATTACCAACAAGGAATGGGAGTTCTACTAACAACTCAAAACAATTCTAATATCAGGTTTATAGCAAATAGTAATAGTGAGCAGGATGTGATGTATCAATTGAGTTCTGGACAAGTAGCTGTTATTTCGTTTGCTTTCACTTTGGCACTAAATACTACATTTAAGATTTCAAGAGGGTTCAAATTTTTATCAATTGATGATCCGATTCAAGATATGGATTCTATGAATGTATATGCTTTAATTGATTTAATAAGACATTCATTATCAGACTATCAAATTATTATGTCCACACATAATGATGGTAGTGCTATGTTTATAAAATATAAATTTGAACTATTTTCAGATTCCGAAATATCAAATGTAGGGCTAAAAAATATAAAGAATATCTTATTATTGGATGTTGAAGTTAGCAGTTGATGAGACTATATATGTTAATGGAAATATAAAAAACATGGTTTCATTAAGACGGTATTTGAGAGCCTTGGCTCTCTTTTTTCTTACCCTCATTTTTCATGTTGTGATACTTTTTTCAAATTTACCTTGCTATCCTAATATCATTACTAAGAAAATCAAGCCTTAATTTTTCACTGGGGGTTTGGGGGCGGAGCCACCAAGTTATCTTATCGTTGGCTGTCAAAACTAGAAGGTTTTGATAGGTTGGCGATATGATTTTTGGGATATTGTGGACACAATATCTGAGCTCGCAAAGACCGAACAAGGAGAGACTGAGGTCTTTAGGAATCGTACTGACAATGTGAGGCAGCCTTACATTGTCAGACAAGTATAATGTTGAAAGGATGGTAAGATGGGACAAGAAATTAAGTTAATCCGTAAGCAATTTAGAATCACGAGACAAGAAGAAAAACAGATAAAAGAAATGATGAGGGAACAAAAAGTGGATAGTTTCTCAGAATTTCTTCGTCAAAATTTATTGAAAAAGAATTATCAGGATAGAATTTTTGAAAGTTGGTTCTCCCTTTGGCAGTCTCAAAAGTTTGAACAGATTAGTCGAGATGTGTATGAAGTTCTGGTTGTCGCAAGAGAAAATCATCAAGTGACTCAAGAGCACGTCTCAATCTTATTGACTTGCGTTCAAGAATTGATTGCAGAAGTGAATCAAGTACAGCCACTCAGTCGTGAGTTTCGTGAAAAATATATGGGTTAGGAGGATGTAATGGTTTATCGCTATCGTACCAATCTCAAAAAAGTATTTCTAACTGATCCAGAATTACACCAATTGAATGAACGGATTTCTAAGAGCAATTGTCAAAATTTTTCAGTCTATGCCAGAAAAGTTTTGCTTAATCCCAATATGTCATTTGTCACGATTAACACTGATACTTATGACCAGTTAGTTTTTGAATTGAGACGTATTGGAAATAACATCAATCAAATTGCGCGTGCGATTAATCAAAGCCATCTGATTTCTCAGGACCAATTACAAGAATTGAGTAAAGGAGTCGGAGAATTAATTAAGGAAGTGGACAAAGAATTTCAAGTGGAGGTGAAAAGACTGAAGGAGTTTCATGGTAGTTACTAAACACTTTGCGACGCACGGAAAAAAATATCGTAGGCGTTTGATTAAATATATCCTCAATCCAGATAAAACAGATAATCTAAAATTAGTATCTGATTTTGGCATGAGTAATTACTTAGATTTTCCTAGCCATGCAGAAATGGTAGAAATGTACAATGTTAACTTTACTAATAACGACAAGTTGTACGAGTCCAGAAATGACCGACAAGAAAAACACTAACAAACTATTCATGCCCATCATCTCATCCAATCATTTTCTCCTGAAGATAATCTGACACCTGAAGAAATTAACCGCATTGGTTATGAGACCATGATGGAATTGACAAGAGGTCGTTTTAAGTTTATCGTAGCAACTCACACAGACAAAGATCATGTTCATAATCACATCCTAATCAACGCTATTGACCGCAATTCAGATAAAAAGTTGATATGGAACTATGCCTTGGAACGAAACCTCCGTATGATTTCAGACCGTATTTCTAAAATGGCTGGTGCAAAAATTATTGAGAAACGTTATTCCTATCGAGATTATAAAAAATATAAGGAATCTAGTTATAAATTTGAATTGAAACAACGTCTTTATTTTTTGCTTCAGCAATCTAAATCGTTTGATGATCTTTTAGAGAAAGCAAAGCAGTTGTATGTTCAGATTGATTTTAGTCAAAAGCATAGTCGATTCATGATGACGGATCGAGCAATGACAAAACCTATTCGAGGACGCCAACTCAGCAAACGAGATCTATATGATGAAGAATTTTTTAGAATACATTTTGCCAAACAAGAGATTGAAAGTCGTTTAGAATTTTTGTTGAACCGTGTTAATTCTTTAGAAGATTTAATAACAAAAGCAAAAGAATTGAATCTAACCATTGACTTAAAACAAAAAAATGTAACTTTTATCCTGGAAGAAGATAATCAAAAGATAAGCCTGAATCATAAAAAATTAGCGATAAGAAATTGTACGATGTTCAATTTTTTAATCGTTATTTTGAAGATAGAGAAGTTAGAGATATTCAAGCATTAGAAAATCTTCAGGAAGATTTTCAGACTTTTCGAGAGGAGCAGCATAAGGAGAAAGTCTCCGCTGAAGAGATTGAGGAAGCCTTTAAGACATTTAAGGAAAAATGAGATACCGTTCGTGAATTTGAAGTGGAACTTGCAGAGAACCAAATAGAGAAGCTAGTTGATAAGGGCGTCTATATCAAGGTGTCTTTCGGTGTCAAACAGAGCGGTCTTATTTTCATTCCCAACTATCAATTGGATATTATGGAAGAATAAAATCATAAAAAATATAAAGTCTACATTCGAGAAACGTCTTCTTACTTTGTCTATAATAAAGAAAACATGGATAATAATTGTTTCATCAAGGGGAGGACCTTAATCAGACAATTGAGCAACGATAGCCAAAAACTCCCCTATAGACGACCAACTTTAAAAAGTCTTCAAGAGAAGATTTCTGAAATTAATTTTATGATTGAACTATCTAACACGAACAAACAATACCAAGAAATCAAAGATGAGCTTGTATTAGAAATTGCAGAGATTGATATGAAGCTAGAAGAAACCCAAGAAAAAATCGCCACCTTAAACAAGATGGCGGAAGTCCTTATCAATTTGAAGAGTGAAGATCATGAGACTAGAAAATTAGCTAAGTATGATTTTGACCAAATGAACATGACGGAATCAATAATGTTAGATCGACTCAATACAGATATTTTAAAATTACAACAGGAACTTGGTAATGAAATTAATAAATATGAGGAGATAGCTAGAAGATTGAATTTGTTTGTGAAAATTATTAATACCAATAAATTTACAGTTCTAAAATTTCACGAGAATGCCTTACTAGAATAATATTATTTACGACTAATTAGTTAAAAGATAGAGAATAATTTCATTTATTTTTTGTTTACTAGTTTCTTAAAATGGTCAGTATAGTGTAATTTTAATTTATCTTCTTCTAAAATATCGAAGACTTGTATGGCTTGTTTCATTTTTTCAATTCCACTGGTTGATTGGCAACGTTTAAATTCAAAGTAACCAGTTGCATAGAGAAAAACTGTTTGTTCATAAAAGTTTAGTTCATTATCCAACAATGTCTTTATCTTACTAATTAAATAGGAGCAATTAGAAAATTTTTCCTTATCTACGCTCAGAATTAGACAATTGATGGCCAATTGAGTGACAATTCGCTTATTTGTTTTATTCAATGAAGAGTAGATGTAATTGTTCAACATTTCCTTTGTTAATAGGAAGTAGGAGTTGTAGTTTATTGTTCGGACACAGTTACCTAATAAAGTGATTTCATAGTAGCCCCATTTTTCAACTTTGAAGAGATAGTCTGTCAGATGAAGAAGCTCTTCATCTGATGGAATGATGTTCGAATCCATTGTGTGTAAAATAGATTTTACCATTGTTTTCTCAAAAGAATTTAGAGTGTAATCAGAAGTATCAGAAAGTAGACATGCTATATTATTGATACTTTGTGATGAATATTGCTTACGAATATATTGAACCAAATTAGCGAATAATTCAGTATTAGTATAATCTTCATCATGTAAAACAAGAAACTCATCTAAAGTAATGTGTAATTTGTCTAAAATATTGATAAGTCGAATACAAGATATCTCTGATTCCCCACGTTCGAATCTAGATATTTGAGATTTTGAAAGATGTTCATCTGCTACAGAGCATAGACTAATTTGTTTTCCTTTACGAACTTTTCTAAGTGTGATGCCAAGTTTTGATTTCATAATTTCCCATTTTCCCAACAAAAAAGTAATTGATTTTTATTTATTGTACAATAAATAAAAACTGAAAGGAAGTCTAAATATGAAGAAAATTTTAAAAAATTCCCTAATTTTATTGTTGGTTATGGATATTATTATTGTCGGTGGATAAAATGTTTAGGTGTACACCTAAGTCTTTAGATATCATCTAAAGACCTAGTACTGGTTGGAGGACACGATGTATTGGTTAAATTATTTTCCGGAGTATAGTTTAGAAATGTTTGAAGTAGAATAGATATTAAGGACCTATCTTTCTCTTATTCCAAAGACTCAGCTCCTGTAATAGAAAATTTAAATTTGACTATTGAGTCAGGACAGAGAATTGCACTAGTCGGTCAACCGGGGTCAGGAAAAAGTCTATTATCAAAAATACCATCAAGATTATATAAGATTGATACAGGAAAAGTTTTATTTGATGGTGTAAATATTAATCAAATAGATAAAAAAATATTAAGTCAAAATTTAGGAGTAGTTCCACAGGATTCATTTTTATTGAACCGAAGTATTCTTGATAATATAACTTTAAAGCACGAAGTTACTTCACAAAAGATAGAGGAAGTTTGTAAAGCAGTTCAAATCTATGATGAAATCATGGCTATGCCGATGAAATTTAATACTATCATCTCAGAGATGGGGTCAAATATTTCAGGTGGTCAAAGACAACGGATAGCACTGGCACGTGCATTAATAAATAATCCTATTATTGTAATTTTAGATGAAGCAACTAGTGCTTTAGACACTATTAATGAGGAAAGAATAACAAAGTATATAAAAAGTCAGGGCTGTACTCAAATAATTGTAGCTCATAGATTGTCAACGATTAAGGATGCGGATATTATTTTTGTAATGAAAGGTGGTAAGATTGTTGAGTCAGGAAATCATAAGTACTTAATGGATCTTGGTGGAGAGTACTACAGCTTATATACAAAAAGGAAATGAGGTGTAAAGAAAATGAAGAAAGAAAATGAATATGTAATTTTAACAACAGCCTCACTAGGGGTGATGATTGGAATAGTGTTTGCAATTTTTTTAGATTTTCCAGTTGAATATGGTATTTCTTTAGGCTTGTTGAATGGAATAGTATTGGGTTCGCTGATTGTTTACAAAAACAATAAGAATTAAGCATAATTTTTTGCTGTAAACTAAGGAGTAGAGATGGCTATAGTTGAAATTATAAATCTAACAAAAAGCTTTAAAGATATTGAAGTTATTCATAACACTTAAATAATAGAGCAACTACAGTAGTAGCTTAAAAACATGATTAAATCGCTATTCTTAGGAGTAGCGGTTTTTCTTTTTGTTTAATACTCTTTGAAAATCTCTTCAACCCACGTCAGCTTTTCCTTGCCGTACTCAAGTACAGCCTGCGGCTCGCTTCCTAGTTTGCTCTTTGATTTTCATTGAGTATAAAAAGGGTTAAGTAAGTATAGTAAATTGAAATAAGATATGAACAAATCGATTAGAAAAGTCAAATTAATTTCTAGAAATATGTTAGAAATTGGTTTGAATTCCGCAATCAATTTGTTCAGTTTTTATTTCATTTAATTAGAATTTCCCAACTGTCTAACTCAACTAAAAATCCCCAATCGAAGCGATTGAGGATTAAGCAAATGAATCTTAAACAATACCTTGTGCAATCATAGCATTTGCTACATTTTCAAAGGCAGCAATGTTAGCTCCTGCAAGGTAGTCTTTATCAAGACCGTATGTTTCTGAAGTTGTTTTAGCTGTGTTGAAGATATTTGTCATGATGTCTTTGAGACGTCCATCAACTTCTTCACGAGTCCATGAGAGGCGAAGACTATTTTGGCTCATTTCAAGAGCTGAAACGGCTACACCACCAGCGTTGGCAGCTTTTGCAGGTCCGTAGAAGATACCATTTTCTTTGTAGACTTTGATGGCATCAAGGTCGCTTGGCATGTTGGCACCTTCAGATACACAGATAACGCCTTGAGCAACCAAGCGTTTAGCGGCTTCGCCATTGATTTCATTTTGAGTCGCACATGGAAGAGCGATGTCATAGTTTCCAGCGTAAGTCCATACAGAACCTTCGTGATATGTTGCAGTTGCTTTCTCAGCTGCATACTCAGTCAAACGAGCACGACGTATTTCTTTAACATCAACCAAAAGATCGAAGTCGATACCGTTTTCATCGATGACATAACCATTTGAGTCAGATACAGAGATGACAGTAGCGCCAAGTTCAGTCGCTTTTTGAAGAGCGTATTGAGCAACGTTCCCAGAACCTGAAATAACCACTTTCTTACCAGCAAAGCTATTACCGTTAGCTTTCAGCATTTCTTCAGTATAGTAAACCAAACCGTAACCAGTTGCTTCTGGACGAATCAAGCTACCACCAAATCCAAGAGGCTTACCAGTCAAGACACCAGCATCAAATTGGTTAAGACGCTTGTATTGACCATAAAGGTAACCAATTTCACGTCCACCTACGCCGATATCACCAGCAGGTACGTCAAGTGATGGTCCGATGTGTTTTTGCAACTCAGTCATGAAGCTTTGGCAGAAGCGCATCACTTCAGCATCTGTTTTACCTTTAGGATCGAAGTCTGATCCACCTTTACCTCCACCGATTGGAAGTCCAGTCAAGACGTTTTTGAAGATTTGTTCAAATCCGAGGAATTTCAAAATCCCTTGGTTTACAGTTGGGTGGAAACGAAGTCCTCCTTTGTATGGTCCAACAGCTGAGTTGAATTGAACACGGTAACCACGGTTTACTTGAATTTTTCCATCACGGTCAACCCAAGGAACACGGAAAGAAATTACGCGCTCAGGCTCAGTAATACGTGCCAAGATATTTTCTTCGATATACTCAGGGTGTTTTTCAAATACAGGTTCCAAAGTGTTGAAAAATTCTTCAACAGCTTGGAGGAATTCAGCCTCGTGCCCATTACGAGCTTTTACAGTTTCAAACACGCTTTGGATATATTCTTTAGCAGATGTCATATCGTTCTCCTTTTGTTGTCATATTTTATTACATGAGCTATTATAGCAGAATTTTTTTAAACTGTAAAGAGAAAAACAAAAATTTTCTAAAAATTCTTTCAATTTAGTTTTAAGACTTTTTGAAAATAGACAAAAAACGAACCTTTTTCTTGTAAATATCTTTCTCAAAGAGAAAATCTGAAAATATGCTATAAGAAAAGAAAATGTTTAGCAATTCAGAAATCACTTGTTAATTTATCCATGATATGTTAGATTTGCCAGCAAAACTATGACCATTTTGGAGGAAAGAAATATTTACATCTCCTTATTCAGGGCAGGATTTTCTATACAAGTATAGATGTCTTGCTGGAGTTGGATCATGGAACCCAAGCGGTTATTGAGATTTAGAACTATCATCAGAATTTTTTCATTAGACTTGTTCGGTAACCATAAAGTACTATACTATCTATGAACAAGATCCAGTTTTTGTACTTCAGTTAAGAGTCGGCTAATCTCAGAATTGGGGTTAGCTTTTTTAGGAGAGGTTAATGCTACGTTCTATTTTTATAATTTTTATTAGTTATTGGATTGCTGTTCCTTTATCATACCAAATTAGAAAAGTTGTTAGAGGTGACTTAGTCCTTCAGATTGCAAGAATTATTGCTGTTGATGTTCCTTTTTTAATTGTATATTTCATTTTTGATTTCCCTAGGGTCGATAATTATAATTTATCGCTAGGTGTGATTATTTCATTAATTTTTGCATTATGCTATATATTACTAGATTGGAAAAATATTTCATATGCGAACAATATTGCTGTTTTTCCTTTTTTGAAAAAGCCTAAAAGATACCAATTATATTCTAGATTCGGTGAGATAACTATAGTTCCAATTATTGAGGAATTATTTTTTAGAGGTACTATTCCGATTAATGGGGATATTGTTGAAACTCTTGTTATTTTCATTTTTTCTGGATTATTATTCTCGTTTGCACATTATATAGAAGAAAGTAGAGAGTTACAAACCAACTTGAAATTATAGGTTTTATCGCTGTTCTCTTTTATCATATATTTTATAACAAAAAACATAATATTTTCAATCATATTTCATGTAATTTGTAATATTCCGTGGTTTATTTCGAATTATAGATTATATAAATATAATATTCGGAGGGAGAGCTTAAAATATGTTAGACAAAAATAAACAAGATATACTTGCTCTATTCAAGAAATACAGAATAATTGAGAGATTTGAAAAAATGTCTCCTCTATCGGCATTTGTTGCAGGTTCAATTTATGAAGGTTTTGGTAATCGAAGGTCGGATCTTGATGTTTTCCTCGTAGTTGATTATTTTGATTTTTCAATTTTAGAACAATTTGTATTAGATAATAATAAATTTTCACTTTATAAAGCGGGGAAAAAAGTCATACTTACTGTTACTGAAAATGAAAAAGATTTTGATATAGAATTACATTTAAAAGATAATATTAGCTTTTATTGCAAACGTATAAATGATTTAAAAATGTCACCTGAAAATATTTATTATGATTTTTTTCACCGGCTTAAGTTTGCTGAACCTGTATTTGGTGAAGACTGGTTTTATGATTTGAAAGAGACATTAAATTACCAGCATTTTAATTTATTATCTCCATTGACCTACCAAATGCAGTATGGATTAAAAGTAACTGATATTTTAGGAGAGTTTGAACAGGAAAATTTTATAACATCCTATAGGAATGCTATGCTGTTATTAGAAGATTGTATAAATTCTTTTCTATCATTACACGGTGAAACTAATCCTAAGAAGAAATGGCTCATCAAAAAAATTCAGAGATTTTCACTTCAAAATCCTGAATCTGAGTTTGACTTGCTAAAAATTTTAGATTCATCATATCAAAATGTTAATCTTTTTGATGATTTAGGTCTTAAAGCTAAAACATTGGATATTATGAGACAGTGCCAAAAATTAAATTATGCTTGTGAAAAATTAGTTTCTGAGGTACAATGATGATTATTGATAAAAATCCATTTGTGGTTGAAAAAATACAGGAAGATGTTCTGTTTCTAGTTTACAATGATAAAGTACATGTTTTAACAGGATGTGCTCCATTTATATGGTCTAAAATTGATACTTCAATTTCATATGACCACTTATTGAGAAAATTAACATCTGAATATGATGTGTCAGAGAAAAAAGCAGATAAAGACTTGAAAAGAATTATTAACCAATTTAGTGAACTTGAGTTTGTTTCAGTTAAGGGAGGTTAATGTTGCTTTTTCTGAAATATATTTAATGCTTATATCGAAAATACTTAGAAAAGTCTTGAAGTTTTGTGGCTCTTTATCAACTTGTAGTGGGGTGATGAAAAGAGTGGTTAATACTAGACATACTTCAAAAAGCATTGTACGATAGTAACATGAAATTAGCTAAACAAGAAATCACCTTTCTCTTTAAAGACCTTACTAAGCCTCTAACACAAAGTCTTCCAATCGTTCTGCTTTGTTTGATGGGAAAATCCTATCAAGAGATGATAGAGCGTCTAGACTGTAGTTTGGTGAAATTTAAAGAAGGATGAGGAGTTAGGTTCGGACTCTCTCCTTCAAGAAAGACGTGGTGGTTGTAACCACGTTTATATGACAGTCAAGGAATAGATAGTTTTCCGGTCATTTGAAAACTTCAGAGGAAGAGGAAGTTGTTACAGTAGATTTCCTGCAAAATCTAGATTGAATTGTAATAAAAATGAATTCATTGCTTATAACGTACCGGACTAGGATATACAGGCCGTTGTAGGACAAGTGTTCTAGAGATTGTTTCTCAGGAGGTTTAGTGATACTCCATTTCTTCAGTCCTATCAAAAGGAGATTAGTCGTTCCTACACAGGTGATGCTTTCTGTCAACTGTTGAAGCGACATAGCTGGCGCACTGTTGCCCTAGGTCCTAAGAAAGCAGGCGCTCAAACCATTGCCGCGTCTAAACATCCCATCTCTATTCAAGAAGGTAAGAAAACGCTTTAAAGATAGTAGATGCTTTCGTAAGCTTGGGTTCATGCATCAAAGATGAGGCTGGTTTCGGATAGGCAGTAAACTAGGATCTTGTTAGCCACCTAAAGGAATAGGTCCTCCTGTCCATAGTCATTCCGTGCATGAATTCTCTTACTGTTAGAGAGCTGTTGATGCTTATAGAGGAGCATCCTTTTTCCTGCTTGCCGGAGGATGCCATACTGAATGGAGGAAAGCTTGTTTACAAGAACTGTCACAGGCCTATCCAACTGATTTTATTTTACTAGTCATGGATCATGCCCTAGGGCATCCATCAAGTAGCTTAACTATTCCAAATCATATTGGCTTTCCCTTTATTCCCCCATACAGGCCAGAGATGAATCCTATTGAACAGATGCAGAAAGAGCTTGGTGAAGGTGGCTTCCAGAATAAAGCATTTCAAACCTTGGAAGCTGGCATTGATACATTTCAAGAGATCATACAAGGATTAGAGAGGAGTGTTGTAAAGTCCATCGTTAAAAGAGAATGAACCAGAATGCTTTTTGAAAATAGATATGAGTATTAGTTGAACTGCCCTATGCCGAACGGCACCTACGGTGGTGTGAGAGGGACTAGTCTTAGCCCCTACTCGATTCAATCTGTACCCACACAATTCTTCTTTTTTTATCTTGTGATTCACTCTGTTCTATTTTAAAATGAAATGGTAGCTACCAATACAAATGATGAGGATACAACAAATGACTGAAAATCGTTATGAATTAAATAAAAACTTGGCGCAGATGCTCAAAGGTGGGGTCATCATGGATGTTCAAAATCCTGAGCAAGCTCGTATTGCGGAGGCTGCAGGTGCGGCAGCTGTGATGGCCTTGGAGCGGATTCCAGCTGATATTCGTGCAGCTGGTGGTGTTTCCCGTATGAGTGATCCAAAGATGATCAAGGAAATCCAAGAAGCGGTTAGTATTCCAGTGATGGCCAAGGTTAGAATCGGGCACTTTGTTGAAGCTCAGATTTTAGAGGCTATTGAAATTGACTATATCGATGAGAGTGAAGTTCTATCTCCAGCTGACGACCGTTTCCATGTGGACAAGAAAGAATTCCAAGTTCCTTTTGTTTGTGGTGCCAAGGACTTGGGTGAAGCCTTGCGTCGTATCGCTGAGGGAGCTTCTATGATTCGTACCAAAGGAGAACCGGGGACAGGGGATATCGTCCAAGCTGTTCGCCATATGCGTATGATGAATCAGGAAATTCGCCGTGTTCAAAACCTACGTGAGGACGAACTTTATGTTGCTGCTAAGGACTTGCAAGTCCCTGTAGAATTGGTTCAATATGTCCATGAACATGGAAAATTGCCAGTTGTAAACTTCGCAGCTGGAGGCGTTGCAACACCAGCAGATGCTGCGCTGATGATGCAGTTAGGGGCAGAGGGGGTCTTTGTCGGTTCAGGTATTTTCAAGTCAGGAGATCCTGTTAAACGAGCGAGTGCCATTGTTAAGGCTGTGACTAACTTCCGTAATCCTCAAATACTGGCTCAAATCTCTGAAGATTTAGGAGAAGCCATGGTTGGTATCAATGAAAATGAAATCCAAATTCTCATGGCAGAGAGAGGAAAATAGATGAAAATCGGAATATTGGCCTTGCAAGGTGCCTTTGCAGAACATGTAAAAGTGCTAGAAAAATTAGGAGTCGATAGTGTCGAACTCAGAAATTTAGAAGATTTCCAGAAATATCAAAATGAACTGTCTGGCTTGATATTACCTGGAGGAGAGTCTACAACCATGGGCAAGCTCTTACGAGATCAACATATGATGACTCCTATAAGAGAAGCTATTTTATCTGGTTTACCAGTCTTTGGAACCTGTGCGGGCTTGATCCTGCTGGCTAAGGAAATCACTTCTCAGGACGAGAGTCATCTTGGAACAATGGATATGGTGGTCGAGCGCAATGCCTATGGACGCCAACTAGGAAGTTTCTATACGGAAGCAGAATGTAAGGGAGTTGGTCAGATTCCAATGACCTTTATCCGTGGTCCAATTATCAGCAGTGTTGGAGAAGATGTAGAAATTCTAGCAACAGTTGATAATCAAATCGTTGCAGCCCAAGAAAAAAATATGTTGGTAACTTCTTTTCATCCAGAATTGACTGATGATGTGCGCTTGCACCAGTACTTTATAAATATATGTGAAGAAAAAAGATAGTAAAAAAGCGCAAAAAATCACTTCCTGTGCTATACTATAATTGAAATTTTTTTAGTTTTTGCGTTAGAACTGTTTCCTCAGTCCTAGCGCCTTTTCTTTTTGATAAGTATGCTTGGTGGAGAGTAGTTTGTAAATGATTCTGAAGATCTTATGAGCACAAGCAATGACGGCTTTCATATTGCTTCCTCTTTAGGAAATTCGATTATAAAACTCTAAGCAGGCTCTGCCTGCTTAGAGTTTTATATGTAATAAACAATGGCGATGTATTGGAGTGCGGACGCAGCTAGGATAAAGAGATGCCAAATCATGTGGAAATAAGGTTTTTTCTTGGCGTAAAATCCAGCCCCAACTGTATAAGAGAGTCCGCCAGTTACCATGAGACTCCAGAAAATTGGTGTCGTTTGACTGATAATGGCAGGAATGATAGCCAGAACCAACCAGCCCATAATCAGGTAAAGAGCAAGGCTAAATTTCTCATTGACTTTTTTAGAAAAGATTTTATAGAGAATACCAAAGATGGTCGTTCCCCACTGGATGGCAATAATCAGATAGCCAAACCAGTTATTCATTAAGGTCAAGACGACGGGCGTGTATGAGCCAGCAATGGCAACGTAAATCATAGAATGGTCAATGATTCGCAAGACATATTTGTGGGTCGAACCATAGGCCATAGAGTGATAAATGGTGGATGATAGGAACATGAGAAAGAGACTGATGACAAAAATGGAAACACCTATAGATGATAAAAATCCGTGTGCCTCATAACTATAGGTGGATGAAATAGGCAGCAAGATGAGCATGATGACTGCACCCACAGCATGGGTCACACTATTAGCAATCTCCTCTCCAAAACTGAGTTGTTTGCTGAGTTTAAGACTAGTATTCATTAGATTTCCTCCTCTTCAGTATGATGGATTAAGGCTAAAGTTTGATGATAGAGTTTAACGGTTTGGCAGCTGGTTTGGATAATAGGGTTAGCTGGGTCAATTCCTTGGTTCATGTAGTCCACAAAAGCATCGTAGAGTTGGTCTGAACTTGCTTGAGTTTGTAGAGTATTCAGTGTCTGGGCTATTTCTTGAATAGAAAATACAGACTTGAGGGTTGTGATAGCAATCAAACGGGCAATCTGTTGGCGTTGGTATTTTTTTTGTCAGGCTTTGTCAGGTAACCATTTTTCACATAATTGTTGACCATAGATGCTGTTAGGCCCTTGTCTTTATTAGGAGAGATAGGGGCGCAGACCTGATTGACATAGAGCAAAACCTGGTCCAGATAGAGGTCAATGTTTGGAATTTCTGCCCATTTTGGGTAGGAAAAGGTAGTTTTCATTTTCAACTCCTTTTTATATAGTTTTGATAACTAGATTATAAAATAACAAAAACACAAAGTCAAGTTTTAACTGCTTGTAGAAATACTTAAATTATGCTATGATGGGAGAAACTAGTCAGAAATGAGGAAAAAAGATGGAAATTCGTTTAGCTTTTCCAAATGAAGTAGATGCCATCATGCAGGTGATGGAGGATGCCAAAAAATGTTTAGCAGATGCTGGTAGTGACCAGTGGCAAAATGGCTATCCAAATGCAGATGTTATTATCGATGATATTATCTCAGGGCAAGCCTACGTAGCCTTGGAAGAGGGAGAACTGCTAGCCTATGCTGCTGTGACCAAGAGTCCAGAGGAGGCCTATGAAGCTATTTATGAGGGAAACTGGCAAGCTGGAGAGTCAGAGTATCTAGTCTTTCACCGTATTGCTGTGGCAGCAGATGTGCAGGGAAAAGGAGTTGCTCAAACCTTCTTAGAGGGCTTGATTGAAGGTTTTGATTATCTTGATTTTCGCTCAGATACGCATGCTGAAAACAAGGTTATGCAACATATTTTTGAAAAACTTGGTTTTAAACAAGTTGGTAAGGTGCCAGTAGATGGCGAACGCTTGGCCTATCAAAAATTAAAGAAATAATGCAAAAGAAGTATGTAAAAATCCTCTACTCCTCACCAATTGGTATTCTATCACTTGTAGCTGATGACCATTATTTGTATGGAATTTGGGTTCAGGAGCAGAAGCATTTTGAGAGGGGACTAGGAGATGAAACGATAGAAGAAGTTGTTAGTCATCCTATTTTAGACCCAGTTATTGCTTGCTTAGATGATTACTTTAAAGGCAAGCCTCAGGATTTATCCAACTTGCTCTTGGCGCCAATCGGAACGAATTTTGAAAAGAGAGTTTGGTTCTATTTACAGGGAATTCCTTATGGTCAGACAGTGACCTATGGACAAATTGCTCAAGACCTGCAAGTGGCTTCTGCTCAAGCAATTGGTGGAGCAGTGGGACGCAATCCTTGGTCTATCCTAGTACCTTGTCATCGTGTGTTGGGAGCAGATAAGCGTCTGACAGGTTATGCTGCAGGAGTGGAAAAGAAAGCTTGGCTCTTGGAGCATGAAGGAGTAGATTTTAAAGATAGAAACAATAGAAGGAGAAGCACATGTTAGAATTTATCGAATACCCCAAATGTTCAACTTGTAAAAAAGCAAAACAAGAATTAAATCAATTAGGTGTGGACTATAAAGCCGTCCATATCGTGGAAGAAACACCTAGCCAAGAAGTCATTTTGAATTGGCTAGAAACCTCAGGATTTGAATTGAAGCAATTTTTCAACACCAGTGGTATCAAATACCGTGAATTAGGGCTAAAAGATAAGGTAGGAAGTTTGTCAAACCGAGAAGCGGCTGAGTTGCTAGCAAGTGACGGTATGTTGTTAAAACGGCCCATTTTAGTAGAAAATGGAACTGTTAAGCAAATCGGTTATCGAAAATCTTATGAAGAACTGGGACTGAAATAGTTTTTATCTATCTCTTTGATAGATAAAATATATAACTTCCCTGTTTCAAAGTATGATAAACTAGTAGGTAGACAAAGTCTGTATCTGACCGTAGCAAATAATTTCATTGACGGCAGAAGCATGGTAGAATGAATCATTATCAGAAGAGGATGTTTTTATGAATGTTACAACGATTTTAGCATCAGATTGGTACCAAAACTTGATGCAATTGATTCCGGATGGCAAGCTGTTTAGCCTGCGTTCGGTCTTTGATGGAATCCCGAGAATTGTCCAACAACTTCCAACAACAATTATGTTGACAATTGGTGGTGCCCTTTTTGGCTTGGTTTTGGCGCTTCTTTTTGCCATTGTGAAGATCAATCGTGTCAAGATTTTATATCCCTTGCAGGCCTTCTTTGTTAGTTTCTTAAAAGGGACACCGATTTTGGTGCAACTCATGTTGACCTACTACGGAATCCCTTTGGCTTTGAAAGCCCTCAATCAGCAATGGGGAACTGGTCTCAATATCAATGCGATTCCAGCTGCAGCTTTTGCGATTGTCGCCTTTGCCTTTAATGAGGCAGCTTATGCTAGTGAAACCATTCGTGCAGCCATTCTCTCAGTTAATCCTGGTGAGATTGAGGCGGCACGCAGTCTGGGTATGACCCGAGCGCAAGTTTATCGACGAGTGATTATTCCTAATGCAGCGGTGGTAGCTACTCCAACCTTGATTAATTCCCTAATCGGCTTGACTAAGGGAACTTCCCTAGCTTTTAGTGCGGGTGTTGTGGAAGTCTTTGCCCAAGCTCAGATTTTGGGTGGTGCCGATTATCGTTACTTTGAACGCTTCATCTCCGTTGCCCTTGTTTATTGGGTAGTCAATATTGGAATTGAGAGCCTCGGTCGTTTCATCGAGAGAAAAATGGCTATTTCTGCACCTGATACAGTGCAAACAGATGTGAAAGGAGACCTTCGTTAATGATTAAGATTTCGAATTTAAGCAAATCCTTTTCAGGACAGACTGTCTTGGATCATCTGGACTTGGATATCCAAAAAGGAGAAGTTGTAGCCTTGATTGGTTCTTCAGGAGCTGGAAAATCAACCTTTCTTCGCAGTCTCAATTATCTTGAAACACCTGACAGTGGCTCTATTCAGATTGATGATTTCTCAGTTGATTTTTCTAAGATCACTCAAGAAGAAATCCTTGCCCTGCGTCGCAAGTTATCTATGGTATTTCAACAGTTTAATTTGTTTGAACGCCGAACAGCACTTGATAATGTGAAAGAAGGCTTGCTTGTTGTCAAGAAATTATCTGACCAAGAAGCGACTAAGATTGCCAAGGAAGAGTTGGCTAAGGTTGGCCTTTCTGACCGTGAAAACCATTATCCTCGTCATTTATCAGGTGGACAAAAGCAACGGGTTGCCCTAGCGCGTGCTCTCGCTATGAAACCAGATGTCTTGCTCTTGGACGAACCAACTTCAGCCCTTGACCCAGAATTGGTCGGAGAAGTAGAAAAGTCTATTGCAGATGCTGCTAAGTCAGGTCAAACCATGATTTTGGTCAGTCATGACATGTCCTTTGTAGCCCAAGTGGCTGATAAGATTCTTTTCCTAGATAAGGGGAAAATCATTGAGTCTGGAACACCGGATGAGATTATCTACCATCCTAAAGAAGAGCGCACAAAAGAATTCTTTGCTAGTTACAAACGGACTTATATTTGATATAATAGATAAAGGAAAACTCAGTTAGCTGGACTAGCTGAGTTTACTCTTTAAAAAAGAAAGAAATGAGAGAAATCATGCTACTGCAACTATTTTCTTTATATTTCGAGAGCTTGATCTTGACCACCATCCTTGTCCTGATTTTTTTAGGAATTTGGATTGGATTGAGAGCCATGTCGGGAGTTGATAAGACAGCCAAGGCTCGCCAAGCTCATCTCTATGATATGATTATGATTGGAGTCTTGGTTGTTCCAGTATTATCCTTTGCGGTTATGAGTTTAATTCTTGTTTTCAAGGCATAATCCTTGCTTGATTGACAAGAAAGAGTTAGAATAAAGATAGTTACAACAAGAAAGAAGGAATCTATATGTACGATACTATTATTATAGGTGCTGGACCTGCAGGGATGACTGCGGCCTTGTATGCTGCTCGAAGCAATCTGAAAGTAGCTTTGATTGAAGGTGGTCTGCCAGGTGGTCAGATGAATAATACATCTGATATTGAAAATTACCCTGGATACGCTAATATTAGTGGGCCAGAATTGGCAGAAAAAATGTTTGAACCGCTTGAAAATCTTGGTGTTGAGCACATCTATGGTTATGTTGGAAATGTCGAAGACCATGGTGATTTTAAGAAAGTGATGACTGATGACCAAACATATGAAACACGTACAGTTATCGTAGCAACTGGTTCTAAACACCGTCCTTTGGGAGTACCTGGAGAAGAAGAACTGAACAGTCGTGGTGTTTCTTACTGTGCCGTGTGTGATGGTGCTTTCTTCCGTGACCAAGATTTGTTGGTAGTTGGTGGTGGAGATTCAGCTGTTGAAGAAGCCCTCTTCTTGACTCGTTTTGCTAAGACTGTTACCATTGTTCACCGTCGTGACCAACTTCGTGCCCAAAAGGTTTTACAAGATCGCGCCTTTGCGAATGAAAAAATCAGCTTTATCTGGGATTCTGTAGTAAGGGAAATCAAGGGTGAAAACCGAGTAGAATCAGTCGTATTTGAAAATGTGAAAACAGGTCAAGTGACAGAGCAAGCCTTCGGTGGTGTCTTTATCTATGTTGGTTTGGACCCTCTTAGCGATTTTGTTAAAGAATTGAATATCCAAGATCAGGCAGGCTGGATTGTGACAGATAGCCACATGAAGACTGCAGTCGACGGTATCTTTGCAGTTGGAGATGTTCGCTTGAAAGACCTTCGCCAAGTAACAACAGCAGTTGGAGATGGAGCTATCGCTGGTCAAGAAGCCTACAAGTTTATCACAGAACATAGTTAATCATAAAAAAGTTTCCAATCAGATGACTGGAAACTTTTTTATAGTCTATTTCGGAAAACTTCGTACATGAGAATGGCTGCAGCAACACTGGCATTGAGGCTTTGAACATGTCCATTCATCGGAATGGTAATCATTTCATCGACCTGTTTTTTGATGTTGCTAGAGATGCCTTTTCCTTCATTTCCGATGATGAGGGCGATTTTCCCTTTTGTATTCCACTTGTGGCAAGGAGTACCGTTCATATCCGTTCCAAAGGTCCAGAAGCCTTCATCCTTGAGTTTATCTAAGGTTTGACTGAGGTTGGTCACTCGGGCAATTGGAACGTGTTCAATAGCACCTGTGGCTGTTTTGGCAACGACAGGAGTTACTCCGACAGCACGGTGCTTGGGAATGATGACACCTGAAACATTGGTCGCATCGGCTGTTCGCAAGATAGAACCCAGATTATGGGGATCGGTTAGACCATCTAGAATCAATAGAAGTGGATTTTCTTCTTGGCGTGTTTTTGCAAGGATGTAATCTAGCTCGCTATAGGCAAATTCGGACACTCGTAGAACAAAACCTTGATGAACAGCACCTTCAGTCATCTCAGAGAGAGATTTTTTTGATGTCCAAGAAATGGACACCTTCTTTTCTGTAGCTAGTTCCTTGACTTTCTCAACATTCTTACCTCGGAGATCTTCTTGGAGGTAGAGTTTGTTTCCTGTATTTGCAAGGAGGGCTTCGGTAACGGCGTGGACACCATAGACAATATCATTTGTTTTCATGCCTCTATTATAACACAAAACCCCGTCTTGCAACGGGATTTTCTTTATTCAAGAATCAGTAAACCATCTTTAACTGCAAATGGGTCTTTTTCATTGATGCGATCGTAAAACATGATACCGTTAATGTGGTCAATTTCATGCTGAACAACAATGGAGTTGTAGCCTTTGAGTTTGATACGGTGTTTTTCTCCATCTTTGTCAAAGTAGTCAACAGTAACGCGGGCATGGCGAACAACATAGCCAGGCACGTTACGGTCAACAGACAGGCAACCTTCTCCTTCGCCAAGAGCAGCATCTTGAACAGAGTGAGAGACGATTTTTGGATTGTACATAATGGCTTCCAAATCGTAGGCTTCCTGTGGAGTTTCGCCTTCTTCAACAATATTAGGTACCAAAACAGCGATAATGCGTTTTGAGATATCTAACTGGGGAGCAGCCAGTCCAACACCACCGCGGAGTCCCATTTTTTCAGCCATGACAGGATCTTGGGAATGTTTAAGGAATTGCATCATCTTTTCGCCTAGGATGATTTCCTGGTCAGATAGGGGGAAAGTGACTTCCTCAGCAATCGCGCGTAGAGTAGGATTCCCTTCACGGATAATATCGTTCATATCAATTAAGTGAGCAGCTTTTGTAATACGTTCTATTGCAGACATTTTCTCTCCTTTCATTACCTCTACATGATAACACAAAATGACAAGGATTGAAAGTATTATAGCCTTTAGGATTTATAGAAAATAGATAGGAAGTTCAATTCATACTCAATGAAAATCAAAGAGCAAACTAGGAAACTAGCCGCAGGTTGCTCAAAACACTGTTTTGAGGTTGTAGATAGAACTGACGAAGTCAGCTCAAAACACTGTTTTGAGGTTGTGGATAGAACTGACGAAGTCAGTAACCATACCTACGGCAAGGCGACGTTGACGTGGTTTGAAGAGATTTTCGAAGAGTATAATCTTTCTCGAAGCGCTATTGCCCCTTTTTTGTCCCCTGAAACCAAGTAGGAGCTAAGACTAGCTCCCT
>NZ_VMMS01000002.1:0-1084 GCF_013277315.1 Streptococcus sp. 2106 | reverse complement strand
ATACTCAATCATTTTCAAAAAGCAACCTTGTCCATTGTCTGCTGACAGTGGACTTTAAAACGCTTTTTTCCAGTCCTTGAATAACTTCTTGAAGCTTATCAATGACGGCTTCCAATGTTTGGAAAGCCTTGTTTTTGAAACCTCGTTTTCGAATTTCTTTCCAGACTTGTTCAATAGGGTTCATTTCTGGTGTATAAGGTGGGATAAAAGCCAACTCAATATTACTTGGAATCTCTAAGGTACTTGATTTATGCCATATAGCATTATCCATGACAAGTAAAATATAGTCATCTGGATAAGCTTGTGAGACTTGCCGTAGAAATTCATTGGTCCACTCAGTATTGCATCCTCCAGCAATGAGGAAAAAGGAATCTCCTGTCTGAGCATCTACTGCCCCATAACAATAGCGATATTCTCGCATATAATGACTAGGAATGCTAGGTCGGATTCCTTGAGGAGCCCAACAAGAACTCATCTTACTGATTCTTCCGAAACCAGCTTCATCTTGGTACATCAAACGTACTTTGTTATAAGTCCCCTCTTCTTTAAAGCGCTTACTCAAGGTCTCGAATGTAGATTTTATTTTTAGACGTCTCAATTGTCTGAGCGTCTGCCTTCTTGGGATGCTCAGGTCGAGGAGTGACCGTTCGCCAACCATGTCGTTTCAGGAGATAATAGAAACCATCACGTGTGGAAGTGCGACCAATCTCTTTTTGATAGGCTTCAAATAACTGATTGACAGTTACAAATTCCCCAGCCTGAGCAGTTTCTATATGACGTTTTAGAAATGCTTGTTCTTCTTCGTAAGTCATATATTCTCTATGACGTCCACCACGGGTCTCTTGAAGAAGCGCTTCTAAACCAAACTCCTTATATTTTTTCAAATTCCTCCAAACAGTTGTTTTATTGCAATCTAGCAAATCCATGATTTCCTTATAACTCTTTTCTTTTGAGCGAAAATAAATAATCTGTAGACGTTTGTGATATTTGGCGTACGATGAATCTCTTAGGAGTTGTTCAATTTTTTGTGTTTCTTCGTTTGTAAGTTTCATAACTACTATTATAAGATGTTTTTTGATTTTAG
>NZ_VMMS01000019.1:0-71158 GCF_013277315.1 Streptococcus sp. 2106 | reverse complement strand
AGATTTTCGAAGAGTATAACCATTCAGGAAATTTCGATAACCCTCTACAATTTCCAGTCAAATAAATTGCATTCGTTTTCTCAAGCAGGTATACTAGTATGGATAAATAAAAAATTTAGAAAATTTAAGAATAGAAAAGAGAACAAATCTTATGGCAAAAGATATTCGTGTCTTACTTTACTACCTTTATACTTCAATTGAAAATGCAGAGCAATTTGCTGCAGATCACTTGGCTTTCTGTAAATCAATCGGCCTTAAAGGCCGTATCCTAGTCGCTGACGAGGGAATTAACGGAACAGTTTCAGGTGACTATGAAACAACTCAAAAATACATGGACTACGTTCACAGTCTCCCAGGCATGGAAGACCTTTGGTTCAAGATTGACGAAGAAAATGAACAAGCCTTCAAGAAGATGTTTGTTCGCTACAAGAAAGAAATTGTCCACCTTGGTTTGGAAGACAACGACTTTGACAATGACATCAACCCACTTGAAACAACAGGTGCTTACTTGTCTCCAAAAGAGTTCAAAGAAGCGCTTCTTGATAAAGATACCGTTGTCCTTGACACACGTAACGATTATGAGTACGACCTAGGACATTTCCGTGGGGCTATCCGCCCAGACATCCGCAACTTCCGTGAGTTGCCACAATGGGTTCGTGATAACAAGGAAAAATTCATGGACAAGCGTGTCGTGGTTTACTGTACAGGTGGCGTTCGCTGTGAGAAATTCTCAGGCTGGATGGTCCGTGAAGGCTACAAAGATGTTGGTCAATTGCACGGAGGAATCGCAACTTACGGTAAAGACCCAGAAGTCCAAGGTGAGCTTTGGGATGGGAAAATGTACGTCTTTGACGAGCGTATTGCCGTAGATGTTAACCATGTCAACCCAACCATCGTAGGGAAAGACTGGTTTGATGGAACACCATGTGAACGTTATGTCAACTGTGGAAATCCATTCTGTAACCGTCGTATCTTGACATCAGAAGAAAATGAAGACAAGTACCTTCGTGGATGTTCACACGAGTGTCGTGTTCACCCACGTAACCGCTATGTTTCAGAAAATGAATTGACACAAGCTGAAGTAATCGAGCGCCTAGCCGCTATCGGTGAAAGCTTGGATCAAGCAGCTACTGTATAAGATCAAACAGTCCTCAGGGGCTGTTTTTCTATGCTTTTTACTCAAAAATCTAATACTCAATGAAAANNACATATATCTACGGCAAGGCGAAGCTGACGCGGTTTGAAGAGATTTTCGAAGAGTATAAAGTTTGTTTTTGTATCTTTCAGAAAAATAAGGTATACTGTATGTAAACGATTTCAAAGGAGTCCAGTTATGACGAAAACATTTTTTATTCCAAATAAACAGAGCATTTTAGGAGAACAAGAGATTTTGACTGCCAAGTCCATCTTGGCCTTGGTGGATGGTTTGGAGTCACATAGCTATGATGCGGTTTATCTCCGTCAGCCTCTTAACCGTCTTGAGTATATCGAGTGTGCGATAGTAGGGCAATCACAATTTCTCTTTAAGGTCAGTTATGCTGATGGTCGAAAGGCTTACCGTGTCGATCTTCCTGAGCTACTAACGAAGATAGACTGGGAGATCATCAAGTCATTTTTAGATGCTTTGCTTGCTTACACAGGAACTGAGATTGAAGGACTAGATGGTTTTGATTTTGAAGCTTATTTCCAAGCAAGTATTCAAGCCCATCTTGCAGACACTGCAGCCCGTTTTACGATTTGCCAAGGAATTTTTAATCCTGTTTTCTTTAGTCATGAGGATTTGAAAAGGTTTTTAGAGGAGGATGGTTTGGCACAGTTTGAAGCGCGTGTGCGTGCGGTTCAAGAGACAGATGCCTACTTTGCAAGAGTTTCCTTCTATCAGGATGGAGAGGGACAAGTGCATGGCGTTTACCATCTAGCTCAAGGAGTCAAGACAGTTTTACCGAGAGAACCATTTGTTCCTGCAGCCTATATGGAGCAATTGGTGGATAAGGAAGTCCAGTGGGAGATTGACTTGGTTCAAATTACAGGAGACGGCTCTAAACCAGAAGACTATGAAGCCATTGTCCGCTTGGACTATGCACAATTCCTAGAGTCACTACCATCAGCATCTTACCACCAACTAGATGCCAATCAAATAGAAGTGCAACCCATTCTAGGACAAGATTTTAAAACATTAGCACAAGAAGAGTAAAGCAGAAGCAGGTCAAGTGACTTGCTTTTTGATATATAAAAAATCCTGCCATGGATGACAGGATTGAAGTTTAAAGAAAGGCCAAGATACGAAGATAATCCCCAATCAGTGCCACCTCAGCTACAAAGAAGAGGAGGATGATCACTCCGTTCACAAGGACAGACAAGAATAACTGATAGAAGGAGTCGGCTTCACTTGCTTGACTTGGTCTGGTAATGATATGGAGACTAGCAAGCAGAATGATTCCAATGCTAATCACACATAAAAGGGCTGAAAATCGTAGGCTATCAAAGAAGGCAAAGAAACTAGCAATAGCAGTGAGGAAGATTGGAATTGCCAAGAGTTGACTATATTGTTGGAGAACCTTGTCTAGCGTCCAGTCCTTTTCTTGGTAGATAAATCGTCTCACGACGAAACTACCCAAGAGGAATGAAAAGAAGAAGAGTGTTGTCGCTACTAGGATAGAGATGATAGAAAAGAGAGTTAAAGGTGCTAGTTGCTCAGGGAAGTGGCTGTTTATAGTTGCTATATGTCCATAGTAAGCATGTTTGATGTGGTAGATACTAAAGAAAAAGGAAGATGCAGAAAACAGAATGAGCAAGAGAAAGGCTGTATAGCTGTGTGTGCTACTTGTTTCAAGATTGTTCGTAGGAGATTTGATTGCTTCCACTAGCCAAGACCAAAAATCAAGCGCTTGCTCTTTCCATTTATCCCTAGATTTTGGAACTTGGTCGGGGATATAGGGACTTTCTAAAGATTTACTGATAAGAAGGGGCTCTTTTGTGGTTGCTTTTTGCTGAGGACGAGCTTCTTGGCTTTCTTCAGCTATAGTGACTTTTTCTGTTTCTCCAGAAAGATCTGGCTCTTCTTCACTAGAATTAGATGCCTTCTTTTCTTCTATTTCTGTTCTCGCTTCACCGTCTTCAGGAGTTTCAATTTTCTCTTCTTGCTGGCTTTCCAGTTCGACTGCAGCTTGAGAGACTTCCTCCTCTACTTGAGTATTTTTTTCAATTGGTGTATCGAGATCGGCTATCGTTTCTTCAGCCTTGTCTGCAACCTCTTGAGCTTGCTTTTCAGGCTTGTTCTTGCTTGTTGTTTTTACAAAATCATTACTTTCAAACCATTCTTGTTTCATGGTAGAACCTCCTTTTAGTTAGATAAATATGCTTCTATAGTAGCAAATGTAAGCGTTTTTGTCAACGTCTGCTTGGGGTGGATATTAGCTCAATATCATCATCAGATCTCGCAATGAGTTGATCCTTGACATCGGTTTTTTCAGTTTTGTAAGGGTTGCTTAATTCCGTACCTCTTGATTCAGGCTTTTCTCTTGTGAATTGGAAGATAGAACCGTAGTTACTTGAGATGTCCCAGTTAATTCGTTGGCTTTCTTTCTGGTCTAGGATAATTCTGAGATAATCTTTGGCAGTCAGTTCAACCTTACCATGGACTTGGATATTTTCAGCGTGGAAGTGATGTTCTGTTGATTCTAGCTGACTATCTGTCAGATCTGTATCAAAGATGTTGACGATATTGGGCGTTGTGAGTTTACTGTTTTTGATACGACTTCCTTCAATTCGGAGGATATAGCCGTTTGTATTGAGGGTCGCATTTTCAAGGCTAGCATTTATGATGGTGGTTTGTCCGCGATTGGCTGAGATGTTGATCCCTTTTAGAGTTCTCCCTTTCGGTAGTCCGATGATGACATCATTAAAACGATTAGATGAACTACTTACAATATGGAGAATCCCATCAATTCCAGAAGAGATAAATGAACTTTCAGACAGTTTCTTATCAGTGAGACTCAGAGTTCTATCGTTCTGATTGGTGATAAGATCATGGTGAGCAGAAAGAGATGGATGGTAAGAAATGTGGATTTGATCATCGAAAGAGTCTGTGATGGTCAGCGCGTGTTGGTGGAGAGTGATTTCTAGGTTTTCGACTTCCTTGCCAAAGGTTAGTTCTTCCGTACGGCTATCATAGACAGGTTCTTTGGACATGGAAAGTAGGCTCTTAATCCCGTCAGATTGGATACCTACAAAAAGCAGGATAAAGCCGATAACGGTAGTCACTACACCAAAAATGAGAAATCCTTTTGTCAATTTACGCATGCTGGTCACCTCTCTTTCCTTTTTTAAGAACAAATTGCACCAGGCGAACAATGAGTAGACCGAAGAAGCGGGCTACATAGGAAATACCTAGTAAGACTAGTGAAGAAGCACCGATAGCCAGTAAACCAGAACCGAAAATCAAGATAAAGGCTGATTTGGCTTGGGCTAAGACAGTGAAACTTTCAACTAAAAATAGGAATCCGCCGATGATACCCAGTATGGAAACTGCAAAGAAAGCCAGAATAACAGTCAAAGCGGCTACAAGGATTGCGAACAGGGTCACGAGGATGGCGATTCCCAGAGGAATACCGATGGGTGCTGCAAGGAGGGCTAACAAGGCGATATGCAAAATTTGTCGGTTATTTTTTTGAGCGGGTGCCTCATTGATTTTTTTATCGAGAAGATTGGAGAGGACTTCGTGAGCTGCTTCCTTAGGAGTTCCTAAGCTAGCGATGAGTTCTTCCTCTCCTTCGACTCCAGCATCGTCAAAGAGCTCTCTGAAATAGTCCATGGCTTCAATTTGGTCAGCTTCAGGTAGTTTCTTGAGATAGAGTTCTAGCTGAGTCAGGTATTCAGTTCTTGTCATGGCGGATACTCCCTTCTATGATGCCATTGATGGTGTCTGTATAGAGTGCCCATTCATCTTTTAGGGTCAAGAGCTGTTCTATACCACCATTTGTCAAGGAGTAGTATTTGCGCATGCGACCTTGGAACTCTCTAGAATAGGTTGTCAGAAAGCTATTGCCTTCCAATTTTTTGAGAATGGGATAGAGTGTGGATTCTTTGATATTAGCGATGAGCTTAATGGTTTGGCTAATCTCATAACCATAAGAATCACCCTGCTCCAGTACAGCCAAGATGAGAAATTCAATCAAGGCAGAGGATGTTGGAAAGTACATGGGAAACCTCCTTTTCTAATGTGTAAGATTTTTATATATAATTTTTCTACACATACATTGTACATCTAAAAGAAAGCCCTGTCAAGAGAAATGTGTAAAATTTTTATATATAAAAATGATAGAAGCTAGTTTTGTGAATCCAAAAAATCTTCCTACAAACGCAAGAAGATTTTTTTATTTCTTAGTCTATTTAGTAAATCGGTCTATTCTACCCACTCACCATTGTAATTGACACGGTAACCATCAGGGGTCGTTGTATTGATTGCGAGTGCACCAGAGCTATAAGCATAGTACCATTTACCAGATACTTTCATCCAGCCTGTTTTCATAGCGCCTGAGTCTTGAAGATAGTACCAGCTACCATTATCTTTGAGCCAACCAGTCTTCATAGCCCCTGAACCATCGAGATAGTACCAATTACCGTCTTTTACCCATCCAGTTTGCATCCAACCAGAGTTATCAAAACGATACCAAACACCATTGATTTTTTCCCAGCCATTAGATGTGTAAGAACCATCAGAGTGCTTGAACCACCAGCGAGAACCAGCTTGAACCCAACGGTCTGTTTTTGTTGGTGTTGGAGTTGTAGGGGAAGATGCTGGAGTAGTTGTGTTCCCCGAAGTTTGATTAGTTGATAAAACTTCTAGTTTAGTTAGGTAAATGTAGAAAGCAAGACCTTTACCGACATTTTCTCTCACATCTACTGCCGCTTTGTATCGAACCCCTTTTGACTCAAAGTTCATACTATAGATTCCAAAATTTGTTGCCTTAAATGTAACTTGTTTTCCATCAACGTACACTTGTCCTTCTGGACGTTTTTCAAAAAAGTTTGGGAATTGATTTTTAAAATTGCTACTATAATTTTCATCAACCAATTCTATACTAATAGCTTGTTTAGATAAATCATCAACTGCTCTTTGAATTTTTGCTTCTCTTTTCTCTACAAGAGTCACATCTGTCGCAATAATACTATCTGACTGACTGTTTGTTTGAGGTGCTGGAGCACTTGAGGCATTGACACTTGAAATTGTAGCTCCTGTTGCTAGGAGTGATAAAACTGCTGTAGTCGTTAAAACGATTTTTTTCATAATGATTATTTTCCTTTTTTATTTATTTTTTAATAATTTTATTCTATACCCACTCACCGTTGGCATTGACACGGTAGCCGTCAGGGGTCGTTGTATTGATTGCTAGGGCACCAGAGCTATAGGCGTAGTACCATTTACCAGAAACTGTAAACCAGCCTGTTTTCATAGCACCTGACTGGTCAAGATAATACCATGAGCCATTTTCTTTAACCCAGCCTGTAGCCAGTGAACCTGACTTGTTCAAATAGTACCATGTACCGTTGTCTTTTACCCAACCTGTAGCCATTGAGCCTGACTTGTTCAAGTAATACCATGTGCCACCAGTCTTGACCCAGCCAGTTCGCATCCAACCTGCGTGGTCAAAGTAATACCAAGTACCCTTGATTTGTTCCCAACCGTTGGTTGTATATGAACCGTCAGCATGTTTGTACCACCAGCGACCAGCTGACTGAATCCAGTTACCAGCTTGTGAAGGTTTTTCATCTTCTACTTTCTTGAGTTCTGTATCTGTTTTCTTATCCGCTTGTTTCCCTGCAAGATATTCCAGATACCAACCTGATAAATTGTAGTAGTCCTTTCTTTCAGCCTTGACCAACTTATCAAACTCTTCTTGGATTTCAGCTAATTTAGCTTGTTCAGCTTGCAATTTAGCTGTAACTGCGTCTAATTTATCTTGTGCCAATTTTGCAGTAGATTTTGCTTGAGTTAGTTTTGTTTTCAAGTCAGCTACTTTTGTTTGCACATCTGCAAGATTTTTATCTGCGTTTAGATAAGCACTCAATTCTGTTGCAATTGCTTTAGCATCTGACACCAATTTGTCTTTTTCTGCATGGAGCTTCGCTTGTTCATCTTGAAGTGCAGTCAACTTGTTTTCTTCTGCTTGCAATTTTGCTTGTGCGTTTGTAAGAGCAGTTTCAGCATCTTTTTGAGCAGTTTTAGCTGTAGCTAGTTCATCTTTAGCTGTTTCAAGAGCAGTTTGTTTTTCAGCTTGGCTTCTTGAGAAGTTTTCAACAGCTTTTTTAGCAGTTGCTTTACGTTCTTGTGCATTTTTCAAAGCAAGGTTTGCTAATTGCAAGTTCTTTTCAGCGACTTCTGTTTGAAGTGGACTAGCTGTTTTGCTTGCCAATTCTTTCTCAGCTTCTGTTTTCGCGTCAAGTGCAGAAGCATATTTGCGTGAAGCTTCTGCCAATTCTGCTTTAGCATTTGTAAGCGCAGTTTGAGCTTGGCTGTTTTGTTTTTGTGCTTCAGCTAGTTTTACTTCAAGTTGGGCAAGGTCTTGGTTGAGGTTGATTTTGTGTTTACCATCGCTACCAAATGAGTTGACAAACCAACGTCTACCGTTAATGTTAGCAACAGTCATTGCGACACCACCACCGTTTAGGTTGTTAGCGGCGTGTCCCCAATGTGATTGATCATCAAGAAATGAATAGCTCTTGAAAGCACGTAATGCTGCATTTTTCAAATCTTGCATTGTGGAAATATCATCACTAGCATAGATGAATGCCATATTTTCACTACCAACATTATCTTTAATGTGACCAGCTACAGCAGGGTCAGTTCCACGAGCTTCATATGCTTTAGCTTTTTGTTTACTATGCTCAAGAGTATCTTGTGCAGCATAAGCTCTATATGTTGTTGGATAGTTCAGGTTTTCTTGTAAAGCATTTACTAATTTTGCGTAAAAATCACTAACTTCAGCAATTTCGGCATCTGTTAAATGGTCAATATCTACTTTACGATTGGCATCGTTTTTATTGAAGTCAACTGTGAGAGCGTTGTACATTTTTGCTCCCATTGTCAACATAAGTTCGTCTGCTTTACCATCTCTCTTATAACGATTACGTACATAATAGCTTTTAGCATCTGAGAATGTGATATCGTTTTTATCAAGACCATAATAAGCTTTTTCTTCATCTGTCAAATGATGAACTGGATTTCCCATTTTGATGACTGCTTCACCAGAGCGAGCTTTCTGTGCATCCAACGCAGTTTGAGCTTCTTTTTCTTTAGACGCTGTAGTATCCGCTTTTTCTTGGATAGATTCAACTTTGTTTTGGTCGGCGTCCATCATTTCTTTAGCTAATTTCAATGCATCATTTTTGACATTCACATTGTTCTCAGCTTGTTTGATGGCATCTGCGCGGTTGCTATCTGCTTTCTTAGCAGTTTCGACAGCTTTTGTTGCGCTTGAGATATTCGCATTGGCTTGTTCAATATCTTTTTCAGCTTGGGCAAGTGAGGCTTTAGCTTCGCCAAGTCCTGAACCATTTAGCGCGTCTTCAGCTGATTTTACATTAGCTTCTTTAGCTGTTACTGTTTTATCCGCTTCAGCTTTCTTACTTGTTGCGCTTGCAACGTTAGCTGTTTCACTTGCTACAGTTTCAGTTTGAGCTTTAATGGCTTCAGTAGACGCTTCAGTTGCTTTTTGATTGGCTTCTTGAGCTTTTACATTGGCGTCCTGTTTAGCTTTTGTAGCTGTGATATTTTCTTCTGTAGCATTGGCTTTAACAGCTTCAGCAGACTTTAAGTCCTCTTTAGCGCTTGTCAAAGCAGTTTCAGTAGTTGTGACATCTTGGTTAGCAGAAGTAGCTTCAGCTTTTGCTGTTTCACTCTCAGCTTCAACTTGCTTAACAGTAGACGCTTGAGCATCAAGAGCAGGCTTGACATCAGAAGATTTCTTCACTTCTGGTTTTACATCAGCTACAGGTTTAGAAACAAGAGCAGGTTCGTTCACAGCAGTTACAGTATTTGCATCAACTGGCGCTGAAACAGTTGCTTCCTGAGCAAATGCAGTTCCACCAACAGACGCAAGCGCAATAGCTGTTGAAGTTGTGAGTTTTTTCAGTTTCTTCATCATTTTCTCCTTTGATGGTTGATAGAAAATATAATTGATTATGAGCTAATCATTTTCTTATACACTTCTATTTTATCATTTTTACATTATACAGGCAACATATTTGCGTTTTTTAGTCTATAAACGGGTTATTTTATAGTTAGCTTCCTTGTATTATGGTATTGAAACGAGGTAAGTTATGACATCCATTCATTTACAAAAGTATATAGGTCAACGAATACGACTCATACGAAAAGAAAGAAAATTAAGCCAACAAAATCTCAGCGAAAAAGCTGGTGTCGGTATTGATTATATTTCTAATCTTGAAACCAAGGGGTCAAATATTAAAATTGATACTTTGGAAAAAATCATTACAGCTCTTGATATCCCGCCATCTGAACTATTTGAGAGCCGTATTACTTCTCAAAATCCGCAACTAGAATTATTAGCGGATCAATTAGTCCAACTTCCACAAACAACACAGGAACAACTTTTAGAAGCTTTTCAAATACTTATAAAAACAGTAAAAAACAACCGCTAAGTTTTCTTAGCGGTTTATTAGACTTCCTATGAAACAATCCATAGAACACGCAACACAAGTTTTCCAGAGGGTCTCTTCTTACTGGTTAACTTGCACTTGAAATGTGGCGTTTAAAGGATCTTATCCGCTCTGTCCACTGTAAAGAGGGCCGCAGTCATCAGGAGATCGACGAGTAAGAGGGCAGCTACAGCTGGCACCCAAGAGTGAAAAAGGTCAAAACTGTAACCAAAGAGAGTCGGCCCAAAGGCTGCTAGGATATAGCCTCCTGTTTGAGATAGGCCGGACAATTGGGCTGTCTTTTCAGGGGCGCTTGTCTTGAGTGAAAAGTTGACCATGAGATAAGGGAAGAGGGCACTGGTTGCGGTTCCGATGAGGAGATGGATGGCAAGCCAGTAAATGAAATTATTGATTGGGAAAAAGAGCATGGAAATGCCGACCACACCAGCTAGTGAAACCAGAGTGAGCATGAGCTGACGGTTGCGAGTAGATAAACTGGTTGTCAGGCTTGGGATGGTCATTGAAAAAGGAATGCTAATCAGAGATAAGATAGAAGTCAGCAAGCCAGCTTCGTGACTGGATAGACCTGCGTGGATAGCCATGGTAGGTAACCAGGTCATGACGGTGTAAAAGATCAAGGATTGAAAACCTGAAAAGATAATAATTGCCCAAACCTGTTTATTACGCATGACCTTTATTTGACTTTTTTGTTTGGTTTGTGGAGCTAGTCTATGATTATAGCGGTGATTTGGGAGCCAGACCAAAAAAGTTGCTAGACAGAGTAACGTGAGGAGGAGGATAAGTCCTTTCCAAGAACTGGCTTGTGTAATGGGCACAGCTAGATAGGAAGCCAGAGCCGTTGCAATCCCCATAGACGTTACATATAAGGTGGTCAGAAAACCAATTTTCTTTGGTTGATTGGCTTGGATAAGACTAGGAAGCAGGACATTGATGACTGCGACACTTGCCCCAACCATCAAGGTTCCTAGATAGAGCAGGGGCAGATTGATTAGTCGAATAAGTGAGCCGATGGTTAAGAAGAAGAGGCTGTAGGTGAAGAGATGCTCCAAGCCGATTTTCTGAGCCAGTCGGGTAGAAAATGGTGAAAAGAGGGTAAACATAAGGAGAGGCAGGCTGGTCAAGACACCAAGCGAACTAACTTCTACCTCTAGACCTTGCGAAATATTTCCCAAAATAATGGGTAAAACAGTAAAAGGAGTTCGCAAGGAAACACCAATCAGGATAATACCTGGAACAAAAAAGAGTGATTGCTTTTTCATATAATACCTCTTATAGCTGATTTTAATAACAGCTTATTTTAAGGCTTTTTCACTATAATGTCAAGTAAGGTTTCTGGCTTTCAAGATAAAAATGGGAAAGTCTTGAAAATTATGATAGAATGGTGGAAGGAAAAATTCAGGAGAGTAGTAGTGACTCAAAATGTTAAAAGTCTTCTCGTATCCATTGTAATCAGTGCATACAATGAAGAAAAATATCTGCCTGGTCTAATTGAAGACTTAAAAAATCAAACCTATCCTAAAGAGAATATTGAAATTCTATTTATAAATGCTATGTCCACAGATGGGACCACAGCTATCATTCAGCAATTGATAAAGGAAGATACAGAGTTTAACTCAATTAGATTGTATAACAATCCTAAGAAAAATCAAGCTAGTGGTTTTAACCTGGGAGTTAAACATTCTGTAGGGGACCTTATTTTAAAAATTGATGCTCATTCAAAAGTTACTGAGACTTTTGTAATGAACAATGTGGCTATTATTCAACAAGGTGAATTTGTCTGTGGGGGGCCTAGACCGACGATTGTCGAAGGAAAAGGAAAATGGGGAGAGACCTTGCATCTTGTTGAGGAAAATATGTTTGGCAGTAGCATTGCCAATTATCGAAATAGTTCTGAGGATAGATATGTTTCTTCTATTTTTCATGGAATGTATAAACGAGAGGTTTTCCAGAAGGTTGGTTTAGTAAATGAGCAACTTGGCCGAACTGAAGATAATGATATTCATTATAGAATTCGAGAACATGGTTATAAAATCCGCTATAGCCCAAGTATTCTATCTTATCAGTATATTCGACCAACATTCAAGAAAATGCTGCATCAAAAGTATTCAAATGGTTTGTGGATTGGCTTGACAAGTCATGTTCAGTTTAAGTGTTTATCATTATTTCACTATGTTCCTTGTTTATTTGTTTTGAGTCTTGTGTTTAGTCTAGCATTGTTACCGATCACATTCGTATTCATAACTTTACTATTAGGCGCCTATTTTTTACTTTTATCACTACTCACTTTGCTGACTTTATTAAAACATAAAAATGGATTTCTAATTGTGATGCCCTTTCTTTTATTTTCCATTCACTTTGCTTATGGCCTTGGAACGATTGTAGGTTTAATTAGAGGATTTAAATGGAAGAAAGAGTACAAGGGAACAGTAATTTATTTGGAAAAATAAGCCAAATAAATCAAAATATGCTACAATAACAATATAGTAAAACTCTTTTAAGGAGGAGTAAATTTCTATGAATAAAAAACTCACAGATTATGTGATTGATCTGGTGGAAATTTTAAATAAACAACAAAAACAGGTTTTCTGGGGAATATTTGATATTTTGAGTATGGTGGTTTCCATCATTGTATCTTATATCTTATTCTACGGCTTGATTAATCCAGCACCTGTTGACTACATTATCTATACGAGTTTGGCCTTCCTGTTTTATCAATTGATGATTGCATTTTGGGGCTTGAATGCTAGTATTAGTCGTTACAGCAAGATTACGGATTTCATGAAAATCTTTTTTGGTGTGACTGCCAGCAGTGTCTTGTCATATAGTATCTGCTATGCCTTCTTGCCACTCTTCTCCATCCGTTTCATCATTCTCTTTATCTTGTTGAGTACCTTCCTGATTTTATTGCCACGGATTACTTGGCAGTTAATCTACTCCAGACGTAAAAAAGGCAGTGGTGATGGAGAACACCGTCGGACCTTCTTGATTGGAGCTGGTGATGGTGGGGCCCTCTTTATGGATAGCTACCAACATCCAACCAGTGATTTGGAACTTGTTGGTATTTTGGACAAGGATTCTAAGAAAAAGGGCCAAAAACTTGGTGGAATTCCTGTTTTGGGTTCATATGATGATCTGCCTGAATTAGCCAAACGCCACCAAATCGAACGTGTTATTGTTGCGATTCCGTCGCTTGATCCGTCAGAATATGAGCGTATCTTGCAGATGTGTAATAAGCTGGGTGTCAAATGTTACAAGATGCCTAAGGTTGAAACTGTTGTTCAAGGACTTCACCAAGCAGGTGGAGGCTTCCAGAAGATTGATATCACAGACCTTTTGGGTCGTCAGGAAATTCGTCTTGACGAATCGCGTCTGGGCGCAGAACTTACAGGTAAGACGATCTTGGTTACAGGTGCTGGTGGTTCAATCGGTTCTGAAATTTGTCGCCAAGTTAGTCGCTTTAATCCTGAACGCATCGTCTTGCTCGGTCATGGGGAAAACTCAATCTACCTTGTTTATCATGAATTGATTCGCAAGTTCCAAGGGATTGATTATGTACCAGTGATTGCCGATATTCAAGACTATGACCGTCTCTTGCAAGTCTTTGAACAGTACAAGCCAGCTATTGTTTATCATGCGGCAGCCCACAAGCATGTTCCTATGATGGAGCGCAATCCAAAAGAAGCTTTCAAAAACAATATCCGTGGAACCTACAATGTTGCTAAGGCTGTTGATGAAGCCAAAGTACCTAAGATGGTTATGATTTCGACAGATAAGGCGGTTAATCCACCAAATGTTATGGGAGCAACCAAGCGCGTGGCGGAGTTGATTGTCACTGGCTTTAACCAACGTAGCCAATCAACCTACTGTGCAGTTCGTTTTGGGAATGTTCTTGGTAGCCGTGGTAGTGTCATTCCAGTCTTTGAACGTCAGATTGCTGAAGGTGGGCCTGTAACGGTCACAGACTTCCGCATGACCCGTTACTTTATGACTATTCCAGAAGCTAGCCGTCTGGTTATCCATGCTGGTGCTTACGCCAAAGATGGGGAAGTCTTTATCCTTGATATGGGCAAACCAGTCAAGATTTATGACTTGGCCAAGAAGATGGTGCTTCTAAGTGGGCACACTGAAAGTGAAATTCCAATCGTTGAAGTTGGAATCCGCCCAGGTGAAAAACTCTACGAAGAACTCTTGGTATCAACCGAACTTGTTGATAATCAAGTTATGGATAAGATTTTCGTTGGTAAGGTTAATGTCATGCCTTTAGAATCCATCAATCAAAAGATTGGAGAGTTCCGCACTCTCAGTGGAGATGAGTTGAAGCAAGCTATTATCGCCTTTGCTAATCAAACAACCCACATTGAATAAAAAAGAAAAACGCATATTATCAAGTTAACAACCTTGGTAATATGCGTTTTATTATGTAGAGACTTATACTCTTCGAAAATNNAGCTGACTTCGTCAGTTCCATCTACAACCTTAAAACAGTGTTTTGAGCAGCCCGCAGCTAGTTTCCTAGTTTGCTCTTTGATTTTCATTGAGTATTACTTCATTTTCTTCTGAAATAGAGTTGTCGCCCAGTCTATGCTATTGAAAATACGCCAAAACTTCTAAGGGTTTGTGAGCGATATAATCAGGTTGATAGTTTAGTAGATTTGCTTGCTCTCCAAATCCCCAAGTGACGGCCAATTTCTGAATACCTGTTTCTCGAGCTCCCAGCATATCAAACTTGGTATCTCCGATGATGATGGCTTGTTCTGGTGCTAGTTGATGTGTCTGTAAGGCTTGGTGAATGACATCTGCCTTATGGGGTGCTTCAGGGCTAGAACCATAAATACCATCAAAGAAATGATGGATTTCCAAGTTTTTGGCCATGTCTTGAGCAGTAGATGTATTCTTTGTCGTGGTGATGTAGAGTGGATAACTGCTCGATAACTCCTCAAGCAAGTCTATAATCTGAGGAAAGAGTTGAGCTTCATAGATGCCTTTTGCCTTATAGTAAGAACGATATATCTGCATGGCTTCAGAAATTTGGTCTTTGGACAGGCAGGTCGCAAAACTACTTTCGAGAGGTGGTCCCATAAAACCACGAATAGTTTTGGCATCAGGGCTAGGCACCCCCAGCTCTTTAAAGGTATAGGTAAAGGCATTGTGAATCCCGATAGAACTATCAACGAGGGTTCCATCCAAATCGAAAAAAATCGCTGTGATAGAGGTCATGGTTTCTCCTATTTGATAAGCTTATTCTCCGAAAATCTCTTTTTGGAGGCGACGACCAGTAGGGGTGGTAGCGAGTCCACCTTCAGCTGTTTCACGAAAGGCAGTTGGCATGCTTGCTCCTACTTGGTACATGGCATCGATCACTTCATCCACAGGGATTTTAGATTCGATACCTGCCAAGGCCATGTCTGCTGCGATGAAAGCAAAGCTAGCTCCCATGGCATTACGTTTGACACAGGGAACTTCGACCAAACCTGCAACAGGGTCACAGATGAGGCCTAGCATATTTTTAATGACAAAGGCAATAGCTTGACTGGCCTGATAAGGTGTTCCACCTGCAGCCAGAGTCAAGGCGGCAGCACTCATAGCAGAGGCTGAACCAACTTCAGCTTGACACCCACCCTCAGCACCTGAGATGGAGGCATTGTTTGCGATGACTAGTCCAAAGGCACCAGCAGCAAAGAGGAAATCCAATTGTTGCTCGTGGCTGAGGTCTAATTTTTCAATAGCAGCAGTGAGAACGGAAGGGAGACAACCGGCACTTCCTGCGGTAGGAGTAGCGCAGACCAAGCCCATTTTAGCATTGTGTTCATTGACTGCGATAGCATTTCGGGCAGCAGAGAGAATCGTGTAATCTGATAAAGTTTTTTCGTTTTTGATGTAGTGATCCAATTTGGCAGCATCTCCACCTGTCAGGCCACTACGAGATTTATTTTCATTGAGGCCAAGTTGGACAGAGGCTTTCATAACTTCCAGATTGCGTTCCATGAGAAGGAAGACTTCTTCACGTTCGCGACCGGTCAATTCAAACTCTGTTGTAATCATGAGTTCTGCGACATTTCCTTGAAAGTCCAGATCTGCTTGCTCGACCAATTCTTTGATAGAATAAAACATGCTTCCTCCTATTTAAAGAAATTGACATTGTGGAGATGAGGGATTTTTCGAATTTCTTCGATAGCCTCATCACAGTTGCGACTGTCAACTTCGATAATCATAATGGCTTTTTCACCAGCTTTTTCACGAGTGACATTCATCTGGGCGATATTGATACCATAGCGGGAAAGCGCCTCTGTAACAAGGGCAATCATACCTGGAATATCTTGATGAACGATGATGATAGTCGGTGTATTCATATTGAGAGAGACGGCAAAACCATTGAGTTCGGTTACCTGAATATTTCCTCCACCGATAGAAATACCAGTCACGCTGATGGTCTTGTGGGCATTTTTAACAGTAATTTTAGTGGTGTTAGGGTGAGGGGCATTGCTGTCTTTCTGAATGGTCCAGACAATCTTGATACCACGCTTGTGGGCAATTTCCAGACTATTTGGAATTTCAGGATCATCTGTATCCATTCCTAAAATACCTGCAACAAGGGCTAGGTCTGTTCCGTGACCACGATAGGTCTTGGCAAATGAGTTAAAAAGTTGGAATTCAACTTCTGTCGGAGTATCATCAAAAATGGAAGAGACAATCTTCCCAATACGAACAGCACCAGCGGTATGGCTACTAGATGGGCCAATCATAACTGGTCCGATGATATCAAAGACAGATTGAAAACGAAGTGATTTCATCAGTTTCCCCTTATAAAAATTCTTATCTCTATTATATCAAAGAATGAGGGGCTTGGCTTTAATTGTGGATGAAAACCTTTCTAATACCTTAAATAGCATAAAAATAGTATCTTTTATGACAAAAAACACATTATTTAGGGAAATAAAAAATAATTTTGTAATATTTCTACATAAAAGTGTTAAGAAATAGTAATATTTAAAAGGTATGATAGAACTATAGAAAGAAGGAGAATTTTCAAATATGAAATCAACAACTAAAAAGATTAAAACAACTCTTGCAGGAGTAGCTGCCTTGTTTGCAGTATTTGCTCCATCATTTGTATCTGCTCAAGAATCATCAACTTACACTGTTAAAGAAGGTGATACACTTTCAGAAATCGCTGAAACTCACAACACAACTGTTGAGAAATTGGCAGAAAACAACCACATCGACAACATTCATTTGATTTATGTTGGTCAAGAGTTGGTTATCGATGGTCCTGTAGCGCCAGCAGTACCAGCTTCAACGACCTATGAAGCTCCAGCAGCCCAAGATGAGGCTGTTTCAGCTCCAGTGGCAGAAACTACAGAGGTAGAGGAAGAAACTCCAGTAGTAAGTGAAACAGTAGCAGAAGAAACAGTTGCTTCAACTGTAAGCGGATCTGAAGCAGAAGCCAAAGAATGGATTGCTCAAAAAGAATCAGGTGGTAGCTACACAGCTACAAACGGACGTTATATCGGACGTTACCAATTGACCGATTCATACTTGAACGGTGACTACTCAGCTGAAAACCAAGAACGTGTAGCAGATGCCTATGTAGCAGGACGTTACGGTTCATGGACTGCTGCTAAAAACTTCTGGCTTAACAACGGCTGGTATTAAGAAATAACGAACAGAATAATATGAAAAGGTCGAGGAAATCCCTCGACTTTTTATATTTCCTTCGGTTGAGAATAGATCTCTACTTCTTTTTTGAGATGAGACAGCATAGAAGTTTCCTCGGTCAGCTCTAGAAGTGAGAAACCTTTTTGGATAAGTCTAGCGTCATCCCTACAAATCCCGATACGGACATAGCAGATAGCAAGTCTATCGTAGTGCTTCTTTTTCTTGGCATCCTCTAGTAAAGTATAGCAGATTTGTTGACACATGTTTTTGTCTTGATGGTATAAGTAAATGGTGGACAGATTGAGTAGGATTGCCATTCGTAAGTCATATAAATGTTGGTAGTTTTTATAGACTTCCAAGCGTTGCAAGATTTTTCCAGTGATGAGATGGAGGTGTTCAATGGGAAAGCTGAAAAGAATGGTATTGAGGATTTTTAGGTCATTTTCATACCATGTATCTTGTTTTTCAATTTTTTCCCAAAGCTTTTTGATAGTCTGTTTTACTTGGTCTGACAGTTGCTCTGTACCATGTTGACGGATATGAATGACAACTTCCAGCATATCCCTGATCTCTTCTATAGGGAGGTCATGATGGGTCTTGAGATAGTTTTGGCATTTTTGAAATAGTTTTTCGAGTTCACTAGTCCCTAGGATTGAGCTCATATTGAGATAGGTTTGCATGATTTCTGTTCGTTGGCTTGGTTGATAGAGATGGCAGATATAGTCAAACTCTTCAAAACTCATATTGATTTGCTGGAGAAGAAACTCCATATTTTCATATTTGGGAGTTGCTTTACCGCCTTCAATCTTTGATAGTCTGGTTCTTGAGAGGACATTTCCACAGACCTCTTCTTGGGTCAAGCCTTTTGACTCGCGTATTTCTTTATAGACCTTTCCGAAATCATAACGCATAATTTTCTCCTTTTCGTGAAAAAAGTTAACAAATAATAAAATCTAGTTAAAAATATTGTATCATAGTAACAGGAATAGTAAAAAAGAAAACTAAAATAATGTGTGAAAAAAGTTAACTAATTTTAAAATAGAATAAAGAAGAGGTATACTATAGATACAAAATATGGATAGGAGGGAAAAAGTATGAATAAAAAAGTTTTTCGCTTTTTAGTTGTTCTTGCTTTCTTATTTAGCATTGCTACGGTTTTCCCATGGAAATGGCCGATATAATGCGCTAGTTGCAAAAATGAAAGGAAGATGAGTCCAATGGATTATTTAGTAATTACATAAGATTTTCTGTGAATGTTAATTTCGTTTTAAGGTAGTTATTCTATAAATTTGAATTCATTATAATTTTGATTTTTAGTTTATCATATTTGGTTTCACAGGAAGTATATCATATCCCAAATTAAAGAAAACAACACAATACAACATGTTTTTCATTTTGTATTGTGTCGTAAGTGGAGCGAAAGGATTGGATTGTAATAATGAAAAAACTAGATACTAAAACAAAGTTATTTGCAAGTATATGTGCTACGTTAATGATTGGTGCAATGGCTGTCTCTGCTAGAGAAATTTCGGACTACGATATGATTATGCCGAGATTCGGAGGTCGTACAGTGACTGACTCATTATATAAAACAAATCAATCAAGAGGAGTAAATAATAATACATCAATCGGTGGTGGTTATACAATGCACTGTGCTATTTTTAGAGGTGACGCTCAAATGACACGTACATATTCTTCAGGCAGTGGAGATAGGATTTATTTGAATTATAATAGTCCATCAGATGCAGAAGGATCTAATCTTAGATTGGGTGGATGGACAGGGTTCGCAACATATGTTAAAGTTCAAACCAGCGGTTCGTGGAGTCCTGATGAGTATTAAGAGCTAGAATATAGGTTTGTATATTTGGGGGTGAGCATGTTCGCTCATCCCATTTGTTTTATAGGAGAGAAGTATGGATTACAAGGTCAGTATATTTTTAAAAGGGATGAAAAATAAGCAATTCTTTTTAGCAATATTAATTATTTTAACTTCTATGATATTTTCTGTAAGTGCATTTATTGAAGAGGGGATGGAGTATTTTTTTAATCATGATTATATTGTGGTATTTTTACAAGGTTATAATGGTGATAGGTCGTTGTTAATAGTTTTGGCACCTCTTATTGCAACAATTCCTTTTGCGTCACAGCATATCGAAAATAGAAAAAGTGGAATAATGAAATATATTATATCAAGGATGGGATATAAACAGTATTTTAATTCTATTTTTATAATCAATGGATTCATATCATTTACAACATTTATTTTTGGAATGTTATTATTCTTGATAATGTCAATTTTATTTTTTAATAGAAGTATAAATATGGATGCTTATTATGCAATAACAAAAGTTTCTATTTATGAATCAGCAGTGAGGACATCCCCGTTATTTTATGTAGTAATAATCATTTTACATTGTTCCTTTGTTGGCGTTGCATATAGTAGTGTTGGATTGGCGATGTCATATTTTATTAAGAGCAAATTTGTTGCATGGTTATCCCCATTTATTTTAACGACAATAGGATCATTGTTTGCTATGTTTTTAGGTCTTACTAAAATTGAACCAATGTCAATTTTTGATGTTTCAAGAGTAAAAGGAATAAGCATAATATTTGTTTTTGTATATTTGATACTTGTAGTAGTAATATCATATTGGATGTCGTATAAAAAATTTAAAAGGGATATAGAAACTGATGAAGAAATTTAAAGAATTAAAAAATAAAGAAGATTTTTATATAGGTTTTATATATTTATTAGTGGCTTTTGCTATATTAGCAAATTTTAGTCAGCTGATAGTATTGAAATATAAATTTGGGAATTTTCATTTTGGTGAGCTGATTCTTATCATGTTTAATGATTCCTATACTGGATATTTCACATTTCCGTTTTTATTAGCTTTCATAATGATGCTACAAAGCCCAGTTGAACAAAATATATTTTTTGTACTAAGTAGGTATTCAAGTAGAAATGATTTTTATAGAAATAAGCATTTCAAAATTTTGAAAAGTGTGATTTATTATGTGGTTAGTATTTGTATATTTTCCACTATAGTAGGAATAGGAGATTCTGACTTTGGCATCGGCATTTCAACAGCCACAAAAAAATTTTCAGAAACGTATTTATTTGGAAATTTTGAAACGAATATCGTAATTTATGAGATAGGGAAGATAATAATTTTACAAGGATTGTTGCTATATTTCTTTTCCCTGCTCCATGCACTTTTAACACAGTTTAGAATATCACAATCGTTAGTATTTGTTATCTATACGGGCACTTTGATTGTAATGGCGGGTTCAACATTGGGCTTGTTAGGAGAACATCTGAGACCATTTTCATTGTTTTCTATTTCCGGTTCAGTATATGGTTACGGTATAAATTTCATTGGTAGATGTGGGATATTGGTATTTGTTGATGCAATGTTAGTTCTATTAAATTTTAAAATATTTGAAAATAAAGATATTACATTACCTAAAGGAAGTAAGCAGTATCAAGATGAGTAAGGAGTTGAAACGTATGGATTGTATAAAAGTAGATCATCTTTCAAAAACATTTGGGAAAAAGTGTGTTATAGATGATGTTAGTTATGTTTTTGAATCAGGTAAAATATATGGAATTATAGGAACCAATGGATGCGGGAAAAGTGTATTATTTAAAATGATTTCAGGACTAATGAAACCTACTACGGGTAAGATTACAGTTGGAAGTGTAATTGTTGGTGAAAATGGCTCTATGCCACTTGATGTAGGCTTACTTATTGAACATCCAGGATTTTTGTCTAGTCTAACTGCATTAGAGAATTTAGAGCAATTAGCTACAATCAAAAATAAAATTACTAAGAAAGAGATTGAGGAAGTATTGAATAAGGTAGATTTATATCAGGATAAAGATGTAAGAGTAAAAAATTATTCATTAGGTATGTTACAAAGGTTAGGGATTGCCCAAGCATTGATGGAAAATCCTAAGATTTTACTCCTAGATGAACCATTTAATAGTATGGACTATGAAGGTGTAGAAGAACTTAGAAAAATAATTAAGAGTTATGCTCGAAAGAATCATATTACTATGTTGGTCACATCTCACAATAAAGAGGATATTGAAGTATTATCTGATATTGTTCTTGAATTGAAAAATGGTAAATTAGTTGAGATATCTAACTTTTAGTAATGGTAGGTGGCTAACTTTATTATAGACCTTCCCGAAATCATAACGCATGATGTGCTCCTTTTTGTGAAAAAGTTAACAAATAATAAAATCTTAGCAAAAATATTGTATAATAGTAATATAGAAAGTAAGGGAGAAAACTAAAATAAGTTTAAGTAGTACTATGATGTAGCTAGAAAAGAAAGAATTCTAGCTTGATACAATATTACCAGTCTTATTTAAAGTTGTGATGGAACTATTTTCAAAATAAATAGGCCTCTGCTTTAAGTGGAGTAGTGAATCAGGAGGTTAAGTGATGAACTACAATTTAAAATATCTTTTATCAGGAATATTTGTCCTAGTCTTTATAGGTTTCCTAGTCTGGATGCGTTATTTTAATCAGAGGAAGGAAGAAGAGCATTCGGATGTGTCTTTTGAAACGAGGTTGGATAGTGAGGTCAAGAACTTGTATAAACAACTAGGATTGGGTGAGGAGCCTCATTATTTCTTAGCATATCGCTACCTACATCCCTGGTTTGATTTGGCGATTTTACCACCAACAGTTGAAATTTTCTTAACTAAAATAGCGCTGGTGATGGTAACTCCAGATGAACTACTGATAAGAAATCTTGGGAATGGGATGACTTTCACAAGTGAGCATCATCGTGATTTACGGCAAGGACTTATCCGCATTCCAAAATCAGAGATGAAAGAATTTGAGATTCGTAACTGGAAAAAATTTTTTGTATTTGGCGATTTTTTGACAATTAAAACAAGCCAACATAGCTATTATTTACAGGTTAGAGATGATGGACTTCAAAAAGGAAGTCTTTCTACCAAACATTTCTCCGACTTGAAACGACAAGATTTTCTCGGATTATTAACAGATAAACGGACATTCTGATAGATAATTGCCCTAGTTGTTTATTGTAAACTTTACAAATTTGGCTTGTAATTTTTTTATAAAATTCACTTCAATTACTTGACAGTTATTATATTTTCGCTTATAATATAGATAAAAGGATGGGATAGGAGTTTAAAAATTTGAAAACGCTATCCATGTTGTTTATTGGGCTGATTCTTGAGTAATAGTTAGAGTGTGCTTAATACTACTCTGGTTGTTCAAAGACCTGATACAGAAGAGAACTATTCTCCTAGTTAAGAGTAAGTTCGTTGTTTAAAAATGAAATGAGATAGTGAGAAAATTAGTTAAAATTGGTGTTGCATCTTTAATGGTATGTAGTATACTTGCTTCTACAAGTGTTTTGGCAGTATGGGTTGATGGTGGTCAATGGAACTATGGAGTAGGATGGTCAGGAAATTTTGGTTATTCTGATTATTTACATTCTACTCGCTCTCATACAGCAACTGTTAAAGATGGAAATAAATTCTCTAAGGATCGTGCAGAAGCTGAGGCATGGGCTCGGGCTTCAATCTTCAAATTCCCACCAACGGGAATGGAATATTTCTATGGATTTTAATTAAAATTCTCCCTCCCCTTTTGGAGAGGGAGTTTCTTTACGGGAGGTATCTCTATGAAAAAAATCAGTCATCTTTGTATGCTCCTGCTCTTGCTGTGTACTACGTTTTTTGTCCTGAATGTAAATGTTACACGAGAAATAGTGCGGATTCAGGAGATGGGCAAGACAATTTATTCATTTGACTTGTACTTGAAAGATGTCACTAAACCGACAGAAACGATTCTCCAGTTTTTTGAAGAGGTTGCAAGCCAAGACAAGGTCTCTATTATCAAAGTAGATAATGGCGATGAGGTCGTCAAGGCTGGTGTTTTTGATAAGGAAACATTCCCCTATCAGGAGTTCGGTCTGACTTCTCTTGATTTTTCAAAGAATGAGAAGGGAGTCTACAGTAACCAGAACCTTCCCAATAATCTAGGAACCATTCCCACCTTTTTAAAGGTGAAACTCATTCGACTCCAGACCTTCCAATCTTATATTGAGGATAAATCCCATACTGTAAATGGACGCTACATGATTACCTCCAGCAAAGAGATAGATCGTGATACCATTCTACAAAAGTGGAGTGATTTTTTCCAGATAGATAAGACGATTTTATTAGAACCCACTTACCGAAGTCAGGTTGGAGTGCTAAATCAAGATTTGTTACTATCTATCATTATCTTTATCTTGGCAATCTTGCTTGTGATTTTAATGACAGTTTATCAGCCGATGATGGAGATGAAACGAGTGGGGGTTCAAAAGTTACTTGGTTTTCAAAGCAGGGCGATTTTAGCTGGTTTTGTAAAGACTAATTTTTATCTTCTCTTGGGTGGAAGTCTTGTCATTGACTTGGGACTATTTTTAGTGCTGGACTACAGGCCAAAACTTTTGTTTCCAAGTTTACTCTTATCCCAATTTCTGCTTTTACAGTTGTATTTGTTCATCAGTTGGCTGACCTACCTGATGATTCAGAAAATGACAGTCAGTTCCATGTTGAAAGGTTTTTCATCTGTCAAACTTGGTCTCATCTTTAATTATGTGATGAAAATAGGGACAACTATTTTACTGACGGTCTTACTGATTGGGGTGGGCAGAAGTTTAGAACAAGAAAACAAAGAACTTGCTTATCAGCAACAGTGGGTAAGCCAAGGCAATTACCTGACCTTGGAAACCTTCAAACTCAATGATAACCTGTGGCAAGAAGAGCTAGCAGGGTCAGGGAAATCTACAGATTATTTCTATCGATTTTATCAGGATTTGGTAGAAAAAACGCAGGCGGGCTATGTGCAGAGTAGCAGTCTTCCTGTAAAAAATTTTGTCCAATCAGAACAGATTCAGCAATATCAGTTAACAGATACGGTGGATGTTTACTATGCCAATCGCAATTTTCTAAAGAGCAAGGGATTCAAGCTACCAGATACCGGTATTAAAAAAGTTATTTTGATGCCAGCAAGTACGAAAGGTGAAGAAGATAAAAATCAGCTCTTGGGGAAGTTAATTGCCTTTCATTCGATGAAGTATGAAGAGCAGCAAAAACGAACGATAGAGGAGATGGATGTCGAGATTGCCTATTATGAAGGAGATTGGTCATTTTTCCCATATAGTGATAAGCGAAAGGAAAATCTCTCCAATCCAATTATTAGCTTGGTCAATGATTCTGATATGATGTGGGATGAGAAAGCCTCCCTGTCAACAACTGGCTTAAATAATCCGATTAAAATTGAAAATACGGTTCAACATCAAAAAGAGATTACAGAGTTAGTTGAGAAATTGTCAGATGGAAATTATTTAAAATTTTCATCTATTCAAGCCATTCAAGAGGGGATAGTTGATACCTATCGGGATTCTGTTCGTAATTTTAACGTTCTTTTTGCCTTATTTGCTCTTCTCAGTATGATTGTCTCCTACTTTTTACTCGTTACCACTTTCTTGTTGAAGCGCAGGGATATCATTACCAAGAAGTTTATGGGGTGGAAACTGGTCGATCGCTACCGCCCTCTCCTCGTTCTGCTCTTGCTGGGCTATAGTCTCCCTCTTCTAGTCTTGATTTTCTTTGCCCATGCGCTCTTGCCACTCCTACTTTTTGCAGGTTTTACATGTTTGGATATACTATTTGTGCTAGGCTTGGCTTCTAGGATGGAGAAAAGAAGTCTAGTAGAATTATTGAAAGGGGGCATCTTATGATTGAGTTGGAAAATATTACCAAAACCATTGGGGGAAAAGTGATTTTGGATCACTTGTCTCTCAGGATTGATCAGGGGGATTTGGTAGCCATTGTTGGCAAGAGTGGTAGTGGTAAGTCGACCTTGTTAAATTTATTGGGTTTGATAGATGGTGATTATAGCGGACGGTATGAGATTTTTGGTCAGACAAATCTAGCGGTTAATTCTGCTAAGTCACAAACAATAATCCGTGAACATATCTCTTATCTATTTCAAAATTTTGCCCTGATTGATGATGAAACGGTCGAGTACAATCTTATGCTGGCGCTGAAATATGTGAAATTGTCTAAGAAAGACAAGCTCAAAAAGGTGGAAGAGATTTTAGAGAGAGTAGGTTTGTCAGCTACTTTGCATCAAAAGGTCTCCGAATTGTCTGGTGGCGAACAACAACGAATTGCAGTTGCTAGAGCCATCTTAAAACCCAGCCAGCTGATTTTAGCCGATGAACCTACAGGTTCGCTGGACCCTGAAAATAGAGATTTGGTCTTGAAGTTTCTCCTAGAGATGAATCGAGAGGGGAAAACAGTCATTATTGTGACCCACGATGCTTATGTAGCCCAACAATGTCATCGCGTCATTGAATTGGGCAAGGGGGAATGAGTTAGTTCTGCTTATTTTGACTGAGTGAATACTAAATTGTCAAATTAAGTTAGATTTTTCATGTAACTCAGAAAAACTTGGTAGGGTGATTGATAATTCGATGATTTCCTAGGAATTCTATTTATTGAGTATAGGTCATTTATGTTAGTTTCTTTCAGACAAATGTGGTGTTTATCTGAGCCTAACATAGATGGCTTTTTCTGTCTAGTTTAATTTTACAAATTGGGTCTCTCAATCTCAAAAGTGCATAGAATACTCATTACCATTACTTGAAAATTTGATAATCTTAAAGTAATTATAAGGAGGAATTACTATGTCAGCAATTACAGATAAATGGATAAAACTATTTAATAATGTCAATAATTCTCAGGAGTTAGATACATTTTTAAAGAATGTTTCAGGGAAAGGGCTCAATGAATGGGAACAACTATATAATGACTATGATGAAAGTAAAGATTTATTTATTGAAGAAGCGCTAGAACAAGGTGAATGGATGTTATATACTCCACAGCAAAGGCTTAAGACTAGAATCAATTGGTTAGATTTATATAAACCATTGTGTTATAAATATGTCCAAAAAATTTATAGTATTGTTGAAACTAAGAATTATATTTCTGATAAACAGACTTTTATAGAAGGTATTGAAACATATTTTTTTGAGATTTGTATGAATATTAGTTATCGTACAGTTGTTTTAGAAATTAATGATTTACGCAGAAATTCAAAACTTCTGGGGGAGAGTAGTGAGGATAGATATAAATACTATATAGACACTTTATTACGAGATAAAGAATATATTGTTGATTTTTATAAAAGATATCCAATGTTATATGAGGTATTAGATCAAAAATTAAAAAATATAAGTTTTTATATTCAAGAAATTTTAAATAATTTAGAAGACGACATTCAAGATATTCAGAATTATTTTAAAGTATCGAATTTACAATTATCCAAAATTAATTTTAATGCAGGTGATACTCATTCTAAAGGCAAGACAGTTTGTATATTAAATTTCAAAGATAAGGATATTGTGTATAAACCTCGTAATATGATATTGGATGTTAATTTAAAATTATTTGCAGAAGAATTTGAAAAGACATTTGGAATCTCGAATACATTATTTATCCCTAAGACTTTAACTAAGAAAGGATATAGCTATGTAGAAATGATTGAAATTCAAGAATGTTCTACTTTAGAAGATGTAAAAATATATTTCGAAAATATGGGGAAAATTCTAGCATTTTTACATTTGTTTGGTGCCAAAGATTATCATGGAGAAAATGTATTAGCATCTGGGAGATTTCCTTATTTGATTGATAATGAAACAATTCTTCATTTTAGTGAAAATGAGACAATTAATACATCTATACATAAAATGTATGACTTTGTAGCTAACTCAGTATATAGTACAGGTATTTTGCCAATGACGCTATATTCAATTAATAATAACAAAGGAATGGAAATAGGTGCATTAAATTCTGGTGCAAGAAGAGAATCTCCCTATTTAACACATCAGCTGTCTAATGTTGGCACTGATGAAATCAGAATTGAAAAAGTTTTTAAAGAGGTTGGAAGCTTTCCCAGTACTGTTAGATACGAGGGTGAGAATGTCTCTTGTTCTAATTATTTACCTCAAGTTCAACAGGGATTTGAAGAGATTTATAGAATTTTTGTTGATAATAAGTCAGTTATCTCAAAAATGATTAAGAAATATTTTAATAATTGTGAAACGAGATACATTTATAGAAATACTAATATATATGTACAGTTGCTAGAGACTAGTCATCACCCAGAACTCTTAAAAAATCGTTATGATTTTGAAATGTATTTTCTTAGATTATGTGAATATGGTGATATTTCCAATGAATTTGATAGTAAAATGATTCATGATGAGATTAATCAATTGAAAAATGATGATGTCCCAATTTTTTATTCCGATTCATCTAATAATAATATTTCAAATGGAGTTAAGGAATATATTTTATCACTTGAGGGCGAAAGTATTGTAGAGAAAATTTTAAATAGAATAAAAATAGCATCTACTTCAAACTTAGTTCGTCAGAAGAGAATTATTAATATGTCTTTTATGGGGACCGAATTATTTGTAAAAAATATTGAACCTTCTAAAAGAAAAGATCTTGGAAGAGAATTATTTGTAAAAAGACTATTATCTAGTAGGTTTGAACATAATGGCGAAATTAGCTGGTTAGCAATGCTAGCTATGGATAAAAATTATGATATATCACTTATGAAGTATGATTTATATTCAGGTACAGCAGGCATTTTACTTGGAATCAATAGTTTAAAAATCAAGGAGTTAGAAGAACTTTTTCCTGGAGTAATGAAATACACTGTTAACTACATAAAGGATTTTAGTTCTGATATTACATATCAAAATGTTGGAGCTTTTACCGGAATTTATGGCTATCTATATGCATTGTGTGTATTAAAGGAGAGTAATAAAGATATTCCTTTGGAGATTGAAACATGTATCTTTGAAACCATTTTTAGAACTAAAGATATAGTTTCAAATTTAGATAATTTAGATATTATCGGTGGGATTTCTGGTATTTTAGGTGTTTTATTGAAAGTCAATAGTACATTTAAAGGAAATTTAGATATATTAAATTTGACAGATAAGTTGATGAAACTAATTGTTCAACGTCTGCTTAAAATATATGCCGAAGAAGGGGTATGGATTTCAGAAGATCCAGGGTATGCTCACGGGAATTATGGTGTAATTGTTCAGCTATATAAATATAGTTTAAGTTTAAGTACAGATTCAAATATTAGAAAAATGATTATTCAGTGTGTACAAGACTATTTAAGGAAAGAGAGAGAGGAACTAAATCCCAATAAAGTTCTAAAAGTAAGAAAAAATGCTAAATACTACTCCTGGTGTAATGGTATTGTTGGTATTGTAAAAGCTAAGCATTATTTGTTAATTAATGGGTTATCAGATAAGTTGTTATCGGAAGAAGTGGAGTATTACAGCAGAGATATACTAATTAATGGATTAAATTTGGATAATTCAATTTGTCATGGGAATGTGGGTAATTTGGTGATTTTGGATTCAATTTTACCTGTTCAAACTAATCAATTTGAAAATGAGATACATCAGGAAAGCAATCAATATTTATTAGAAAAAATGACCTATGAAACTGATGATTGGGGTGTTTTGACAGGTGAAATGGGAATATTGATGGCTAATTATAAGGCGGGTAGAAAATGTCTTAATGAATTGCTATTATTAAATTAAGGAGGAATGTAATGAAGAGAAGAGTACCATTTATAGAACAGCATCAAAAAACAGAGTGCGGTTTATGTTGTGTAGCAATGGTATCAAGTTATTTTGATCATGAGATTTCTGTCAAAGATTTACGTAATATTCAGGAAACAGGAAGGGATGGAACAAATTTTGGAAACTTAATTGATATATTAGAAAATATTGGATTTTCTATTAAGTCGTTTCGTTATCCCAAAGAACAAATTGAAAATTTCTCTAAAATTTTGACTCCAGCAATTGCCTTATGGCAAAGTAAACATTTTGTAGTAATTGAGAAGGTAAACGAAAAATTTGTATGGGTTGTCGATCCAGAACTTGGTAGAATTAGATATAGTTTGGAAGAATTTTCAGAAGGTTTTTCAGAGTATCTAATCAGTATAGTAGATAGTTCACAAGTATCTAGGAGAAAGAGTAAAGAAAACTTTCAAGTAGTTTATAAACAGTTGTTAAAAACTTGGTCATATTTTATTCCATTGCTTTTTTTAACACTAGGTAGTTATGGAGTAAATTTTATTTTTCCTCTATGGATGCAACAAATTTTAAACGAAGTCTCAAAGGGAGTTTTTATTAAACAATTCGATTTATTACTTAGATTCTTAGTTTTTGTCTCCATATATTTTATTATCATGTTGTGCCAGAGATATTTTGCAATTATATTGACAAGTGCTATTGATGAGCGACTAAACAATAATGTGATAAGTAATCTCTTTAAGTTACCTTATAAATTTTTTTCTACTAGAAGTAGCGGAGATTTAATCTACTCAATAAATGGTTTGTCTAGAATCAGACAGTTATTTACAAATCAGTTTATACTTGGGATTTTAGATATAGGGTTTGCTATTTGCATTTTAATCTATTTTGCTAGATTTAATTATATTATATCCTTATTAGCTGTTCTATTGTTTTTTTTGAATCTTTTTATATTATTCTTGACCAGACAGAGTTTAGAACAAAGAAATAAGTCATTTATAATTTCTCAAAATGACTTACAGAATAAACAGATTGAAATGGTTTATTCTATGATGGGAATTAAAATGGAAGGTTTTGAAGACCAGACATATAAGCAGTGGAAGAGTTTATTTGATAAAAATATATATAGATATAAATGTAGTGAAATTTTTTCAGGATTTGTGAATTCGTTATTTACTATTATCACATTTATTTCACCTTTTATATTGCTGTTTGTTGCTTTACAATCAAATAGTAGTGTTGGTATAGGAAGTGTATTTGCACTTTATTCTTTAAGTACTCTTTTATTCAGTAAAACTAATAATATTTTTGAAACAGTAGTATCATTTTACAATAGTAAAACGTTTTTAGCTAGGATAGTTGAAATTTTAGAAGAAGACATGGAGGAAAATGGAGAATTAAAATTTGATTTAAAAGGCGATATTGAATTAAGAAATGTATCATTTTCATATACAAAAGATAGTAAAAAGGTTTTAGAAAATATTTCTTTAGAAATAAAACAAGGAGAGCAGGTTGCAATTGTCGGATCATCTGGTTCTGGGAAAAGCACTCTATCTAAGTTATTAATTGGTCTATATCCAGCAAGTTCAGGAGAAATATTGTTTGATAATATAGATTATGATAAATTTGAGAAAAAATACTTACGTCAACAAATTGGAATTGTACCTCAAGATATGACACTCTTTAATAAAACTATTCTTGAAAATATTATAGGTGATAATATTATTTCACAAGAAGAAGTAGAGGAAATTTGTAAATTAGTAAATATTCACGATGAAATCCAAAATATGCCTATGGGATATCATACGCTAGTTTCGGAGATGGGATTGAATTTGTCTGGTGGGCAACGTCAAAGAATTATTTTGGCTAGAGCATTAGTCAAGAAACCTCGAATTATGCTCTTAGATGAAGCGACAAGCTATTTAGATAATGTAAACGAAAAACAAATAATGAGAAAATTTAAAGAGCAGAATATTACTATAATCTTGATTGCACATCGTTTATCTACAATTATTGACTCTGATCAGATTTTTGTTATGGACAATGGAAAAATTTCTGAGAGAGGGACGCATAGAGAGCTATTAAATAATAGAGATGGTTTATACAGTCAACTTTATCAAATGAATTATTAATTTTAATAAAAAATTTCAAGTTTAAGTTATTTTGCATTAAATGAGTTGATTATGCTTATCATTTGTATCACACTTCCAAGAAAAGTAAGAATAAACTTATGTCTCAGAAGTATGGGGTTTAGTTTTATAGTATCACTCACTAAAAATATTGGAAAATGTAAAAATTGAAAAGAATTCTACTTCGTCAAGGTGTAATGACCTCAAAAGTTGAACTATTAATTTATGCTAAGGATTGAATCCTGTATTGCACAGGACTCAGTCCTTTTAATTGTGGTTTCAAGCCAGTTTTTCTCTGTGAGAAAAATTAGTCAAATAATATAGCATGACCTGAACGAAGTTCAGCGAGCGTTTTTAGACGCCGCTGGAGAGAAACGGCTTATAGCCAGTGTACAAGCCACCCGTTTTCACGGGTGGTTATGACTAGTCGAATTGCCACCGATCAACACTTTACTCAAAATGGTTTCTATTGTTTCTTGATTGAGAGCTTGAAACAAGGTAAGTTTTAATTTTCTAATACGAACTTTAAGAACAGATTATTTCTATTTTTCTGAAAAAAACGACAAGATTATGGAATTTCCAAAGAAATACTCCGTTGTGACATCAATATAGCCTCCAACTTTATTTTCTACTAGCAGTATGCTGAAGGTGTGAGAATTATGATAGATACATTGTCATAGAGCTAAATTGATTGTTCCAATTTAATTGTTCAAGCTAGCTTGACATAGATAGAAAAAGATATTTCACACGGAGTCTATTGCTATATTAGAATATCTAGCTAATCAATCTGTATTACCATTTTTAATTTTTAAATCGTTCAATATTATTGCACGATTTACTCATTACTAAAGCTATTTAGCGATGTATACTTAGTAGTGTAAAGATGATTATCTTAAAAAAAGAAAGGAGAGTTGTTTATGACTAAACATATTCATAAATGTGAAGAAATTGATAGTCTTGATTTTGAAGTAAACGAGCAAGAGCTTTCAGGCAAATCAGGTTCAGGTTGGTTTACGGCAGTTCAATTAAGTCTAGCAGGTCGTTGCGGTCGATGGTTTACAGGATCATTTGAAGGCACTAGTAACAACGTAAGTTGTGGTAAATAAAAATGGGGGAAAAATGATGGAAGAAAAGAAAATGTCATCAGAGATTGATAATTTGGATTTTGAAGTAAACGAGCAAGAGCTTTCAGGTAAATCAGGTTCAGGTTGGTTTACGGCAGTTCAATTAAGTCTAGCAGGTCGTTGTGGTCGATGGTTTACTGGTTCATTTGAATGTACTAGTAATCATGTAAAATGCGGTTAACTAAGGATTAGAAAATTTTATTCTGATAAATAGTATTTGTTAAATTTATTATAAACAAGGAAAGTTTTGCGAGGGACAATATGGAAAACAAGCAATATAATTCAGAAATTGACACTTTAGACTTTGAAATTAGCGCTCAAGAATTGGAAGGAACTTCTGGTGCAGGAGGCTGGTATTCAGCATTTAAAATGACTCTAGCTGGTCGCTGCGGTCGATGTTTCACATGTTCTTATGAATGTACAAGTAATAATGTTAATTGTTAATTTAGGAAGTATATATGTTTCTTGAGATGTGAAAATTTTCCTTGTTATAGTTGACAGATATAGAGTTAAATGATAAATTATAGGAGAAACAAAATGGAAGAAAATTATGTAGAAGTTGATAGCTTGCGTCATGAAATTGACAATCAAGAATTAGCAGGTAATTCTGCAGCTGGACTCAGAACAGCAATTCGAATGACTAGTCAAGGTCGCTGTGGGTGGGCTTTCACGCTTTCTTATGAATGTACGTCACCAAATGTCCGCTGTAGATAGAATGAACAAGATTGGAGAGTAAGATGGAAGGAATTATTGGAACACTTGAGTTTTATGCTCCCGTATTGATTCTAGGAGCATCTATTATTGGTATCGTCTACGTTATGAAAAAACGAAAAGAACGAAAATGATGTATATTTAAAAAGCCATACTAGTTTATGGCTTTTTTACTTGTCTTTAGAGAGATTATGCACGAATTACTCATGATATTAAAGCTCAGATTGATTATAATAGTCTTGTAAAATAGAAATGGAGGAATATTTATGTCACAATTAGTTGTAAAAAATTTAAATAAAGAGTTTGGGGAGGGAGATAGCCTAGTTCATGCTTTATCGGATGTTAATCTCTCTGTAAAGACAGGAGAATTTCTTGCTATTATGGGAGCAAGCGGCAGTGGAAAAACAACTTTGTTAAACTGTATTTCAACAATCGATAAGCCGACGTCAGGTGATATTTCCTTTGAGGGATTTGATATCATCAATGCAACAGATAATCAATTGGCAAACTATCGCTCACAAAATATTTCCTATATCTTTCAATCTTATAATTTAGTTGAAACTTTAACAGTTTATGAGAATATTGTCTTACCATTACAAATTCAAGGGAAAAAAGTTGCTGATTGTCATTTAAAAATAGAAAATATCCTAGAAAAATTATCAATTGGTCAATTACGAAATAAATTTCCCAATCAATTATCAGGAGGACAAAGACAGCGTGTTGCCACCGCACGTGCTCTAATTGATGAATCTAAACTGCTTATTGCAGATGAACCAACAGGTGCTTTAGATTCGGCTAACTCAGAAAATTTAATGGCTCTTCTGCAAGAGATTAATCAAGTTTTTGGCATTACCATTTTAATGGTGACACATGATCCGGCAGCAGCTAAGTATTCATCACGAATTATTCTATTAAAGGATGGACAAGTTACAGCAGATATGTACCGCCATTCTTTATCAAATGAAGAATACTTACAAAAAATTTATAAACATACACGATAAGGAGAAGTAGGATGTATCCAAAATTAATTCTCAGAAATGTTCAAAGAAATTTACAGACCTACACAGTTTATTTTCTTAGTTTAACGTTAATTTATAGTCTACTCTATGCATTTAATGCTTTGCCAAGTCATCCTGTTATGCAAAGTTTATCAGGTGCTAAGGAGATGATGACAACCATTATGACACAATATATGGGACTATTATCTTATGTTGTATTGAGTACAATTGCTTTTTTAGTTGTTTACTCCACTGGTTTCGTATTAGGTCGAAGAAAACAAGAGCTAGGTCTATACGCAACATTGGGGATGAAAAAACGTCATATTGTAGGAACGCTTTTCTGTGAGACAATGGTTGTTAATCTGTTTGCTTTGCTTGCAGGATTTATCTTAGGGTTAGGAGTATTGATTGTTCTAGCACATATTGCATCTAATTTTTTTATGGGGAATTATTTTGGTAATATGTTTTTTCTAGACATGAAATCAGTTAATTTATTAGGAATATCATATTTAGCAACAAGTGTAATCATTGGTGTGATGGACATAGTTACCTTTAGAAAGCAAGCTATTATTTCTCTTATTCAAGAAAATGGTGTTAAAAGTTCTATTTTTTCGAAAGGAGAAACAAAATGGCAATTGCTACTATTTATCTTGTCGGCACTAGTTATTTGCTTTGGATGTGTCTATTTATCAGACTATACACATATTTCAATTCTTAGAAATTGGGGAATGTTACTTATAACACTGTTTGTACTAGTTATATTTATTTTTTACAGTACATTAAGTCATTCTTTGATCCGCTTAACTTATTCATTGCCAAATTGGTATTTCAAGAAATATAATTCATTTAAACTCAGACAACTATCTAAGCAAGCAGATCGTAATTCGGTGACCATATCGGTATTATCGCTTTCCTTGGCATTAGCAACTAGCTTATTGATTTTTAGTGGTAGTGCCTACAGTTCATTGAGTAATGATTTAAATAAATTTATTCCTTATGATATTGATGTGCAGATGTTTAAGGGAGAAAAATACCATCATAACAATATAGATGTAAAGAATAAGTTAAAAGAAGATGGTTTTGACTTTTCGATTATTGATAAAGAGTTTGAGTATCCAACTTATATAAGTGAATTGACTTATAAAGATATTATTGATACAAGCAATTTATGGGATTTAGATAAAGAATTAGGAGGCTCGTTCGTTAATATTGTTTCGCTTACTGATTATAATTCTTTATTAAGACTTCAAGGGAAAAAAGAAGTCAGTTTGTCAGACAATGAATTTTTAATAAATGCAAACTATAAAGGCACTAGGAAGCAGATTAGGGAATTTCTCTCTAAAACTAACGAATTGACTGTTTCCGATGTAAAGTTAAGGTCAAGTTCTAAAAGTCCTTTGGAAAATGTTTATTTTGTTACTACAGTAGAAAATAATGATCGAGGGACATTGATAGTCCCTGATAAAGTAGCGAAAAAATTGACTATTAACAGTTTACATTATGTAGCCTTATATAAAAAAGGGATTGATAAACGAAATGTTGAATCATTTTTAGAGAACTGGATTGAAAATTATTATTTTACGGATCAAGAAGGAAATCAAGCTGATTTTGTATATCAAACAAAAGTTCGATCAGCAGAACTATATCTAGGAGTTATGGGAGTCATTGTATTAGTTCTAATTTTTGTTGGAGTTATTTTTACAGTTATCACATTGAGTATTCTGTCGTTGCAGGCTTCCACAAATGCATTAGAAAGTGTTAATGATTACAATATACTTTATTTATTAGGAAATCAAAGAATGCAAAATAAAAAAATTATTTTTCAACAGATTCTCGCCTATTTTCTAATACCGTTGCTAATAGCTATTCCATTGAGTTGTTCACTTAGTAATAGCTTATTAGGCTACTTTGAAAATTTTGCAAATACAACAGTTGTAATTGATGTAAAATATTTATTGTTTATGATTGGTTTATTTACAATTTATATCTATTTTACCTATAAAATTTGTGTGAGGGCCAGTAATCAGATCTAATGAGTGAAAACCAGAATGGGATATTAGCTATCCTTATTCTGGTTTTGTGATATAATGATAACAAAAAATCATAGTAGGAAATTTTAAATATGAAGACGTGGTTAAAGAATATTTCTGATAACTCATTATTGTTATGGTGGAGCACTTTAATAAATCATTTTATATTAATGGTTTATATATACCTTAAAATTCCATTTGACTTTTCATCAACTTTTACTCAAAAATTTGCAGTTGTTTTTATTATTTTGTTGATTATTTCTACTTATATTTGTAATTTCTTAAAGTTTAAATATAGTGAATTAAAGTTGTGGCTATTACTATCTCTATTTTTAATTAGTTGGCAATTGGCTCTGAGTTTGAATGTTGAACACACATTATTCCATTTTTTAGATCTGCTTCATCCCATTAATTCTTTTCTATTAGTTTATAGTTCAGTATCTATTATTCTGTTAGGTAAAAAAATAGGTGAGGAACTATTTTTTGTAACTTTTATTGTTACGATTATTACAGAGATATCTTATTTTTTTAGTGAGCCTCTCTTTTTATTCTTATCTATATTTACATCATTTTTCATTTCTTGCTTACCTATTGTTCTGTTAATGATGTATAAAAAAGAGTTGAAATCTTTTTTAAATTACCAGAGGAAAAATTTAACCTTCCTTTCATTTTTTCTACCCGTTACTTATGTCATTTTATATATTAACACGGCTGATATTGGTATTTTAAATTTTTTATGGTATGTAGAAATTTTTTTGGTACTTGTTTCGTTCCACTTGAAAACAATTTATATGAGTTTTCAAAAAAAGATAGATGAGTTGAAACTATTATATATTGAGGCAAGTTTAAAAGTACTACTGGGGGTAAGTATCCTTTTAATTGCTACATTTATTATTGCAAGACTAGATTTAAAACAAAGTTTTATTTGTTTTAATTTACTTGTGCTGATTGTTGGATTTCTAACGGAAGAATTTATTAGATTATTTAGAGGTAAGCGGCTAACGGGTGCAAAAGATTATTTAGAAGTTTTATTTTTGAAAAGAAATAAGATGGTGAAGAATTTGTTAGCTAATGAAGATATAGAGCAACAATTCGCAGAATTTCTTCATAACGAAGTATTACAAAGTGTGATGGCTATTAAAAATTTTAATAAATATGGAGAAGATGAGAAGTTTAGAACTCAGATTGGATATGTCTCAGATGAACTAGTTCAACGTATCCGAGAGAGAATGGATTATTATCAACCAATGAGTAGTGGCAATGAGGAGTTAACTAAAAAATATACATCATTAATTGATAGAATATTGAGGAGATATGAGACTATGAAAGAAGTTGAAACAGATTTTCAGTCTGATTTTTTTCTAATGGAACCGTATGATAAGATTCTTTATCGCTTTATTGAAGAATTAGTGACTAATGCTGTTAAATATTCATCAGGACATACTATTTGGTTATCTCTCTCTGTATCTGACGATATTATTTATTTATCTTGTAAAAATAATTATGATATTTCTAGTAACCATCTTGGTTATGGGTTAAAGAATTTAGAAAATCGTGTTAGTGTTTTAGGTGGAACAATAGAAATTCAGACAATGGATGCTATGTTTCAAGTAGAAATTCAATTACCAATAGATAAGGAGCTATGCTATGAAAATTTTATTAATTGATGATCACAAGTTGTTTAGTCAGAGCATAAAAATGATTTTAGAGTTATCAGAAACAATTGAATATGTTGATTTAGTTGAAAATTTTCAATCAGTAGATGATATTGATTATAGTCCATACGATATCATTTTGATAGATATTAATTTGACTAGTATTTATGAAACAGATGGATTAGCCTTGGCAGAAGAAATGATAAAAAAAGAACGAGGTATTAAAATCGTTATTTTAACAGGGTATAGCAAAAAAATTTATGAGTATCGAGCTCAGAAGATGGGAGCCTATGCTTTTATTGATAAAAGTATCGATCCAGATAAGCTTCTTACTCAATTAAAAGGTATATATAGTGGAAAAAAGTATTTTTCGGTAGAAGAAATCGTGGATATCTTGTCTGAACGAGAGATAGAAGTGTTAGAATCGATTAGAAATGGTTTAACAATTGATGAGGTCTGTGAAACCTTATTTTTAAGTAAGCGGACTGTTTCGAATCATTTGGCAAATGTATTTTCAAAGCTAGGTGTTAATAATAGGCAGGAGGCAATCCATAAAGCAGAACTTTTAGGATATTTCTCTCCAGAGTAAGATTATCTTTTATGCCAAATTGGCATAAAACTATGAATTATGAATCAAGTAAACCATTAAGTTATGCACGATTTAAGCGCCTTGTTGGTGTTCAACGCACTACTTTTGAAGAGATGTTAGCTGTGTTAAAAACAGCTTATCAACTTAAACACGCAAAAGGTGGACGAACCCCTAAGTTAAGCCTAGAAGACCTCCTCATAGCTACTCTTCAATACATGCGAGAATACCGAACTTATGAACAAATTGCGGCTGATTTTGGCATTCACGAAAGCAACTTAATCCGTCGGAGTCAATGGGTTGAAGTGTGACTCTTCTTCAAAGTGGTTTTACGATTTTAAAAACTCATCTTAGTGCTGAGGATACGGTGATTGTGGATGCAACAGAGGTAAAAATCAATCGTCCTAAAAAAATCAACTAACCAATTATTCTGGTAAAAAGAAATGTCATGCTATGAAGGCTCAGGCGATTGTCACAAGCCAAGGGAGAATTGTTTCTTTGGATATTGCAGTGGACTATTGCCACGATATGAAGTTGTTCAAAATGAGCCGCAGAAATATCGGACAAGCTGGTAAAATCTTGGCTGACAGTGGTTGTCAAGAGCTCATGAAGATGTATTCACAAGCGCAAACTCCGAGGAAATCAAGCAAACTTAAGCCACTAACTCTTGAAGATAAATCCTATAATCATGTGCTATCTAAAGAGAGAATCAAGGTTGAGAATGTTTTTGCCAAAGTAGAAACGTTTAAAATGTTTTCAACAACCTATCGAAATCGACGTAAACGCTTTGGATTACGAATAAATTTAATTGCTGAAATTATCAACCGTGAACTAGGATTCTAGTTTCGCAGGAAGTCTAATAGCATAAATACGCCTAGGAATGACATTTTTATGTAGTATTTCTAGGTTTTTTTGTTTCAAATTGAAAATTTTTCCAATTTAGGCTTGACAAAGGATGAAGATAAGTGTATTATTTATACAAATAAAAGGAATAAACATAAAGGAGGCTTTGTTATGAATAAGATGAAGAAGGTGTTGATGACGATGTTTGGTTTAGTGATGCTCCCCCTAATATTTGCTTGTAGTAACAATCAATCGTCTGGAATTGAAGCTATCAAGTCCAAAGGAAAATTGGTTGTAGCCCTCAATCCAGATTTTGCTCCATTTGAATACCAAAAAGTGGTTGATGGGAAAAATCAGATTGTGGGTTCAGATATCGAATTAGCCAAGGCTATCGCAACAGAACTAGGTGTCGAATTGGAACTATCTCCCATGAGTTTTGACAATGTACTGGCTAGTGTTCAATCAGGTAAAGCTGACCTTGCCATATCTGGTGTTTCTAAGACAGATGAGCGGAGCAAGGTGTTCGATTTTTCAATTCCCTACTATACTGCAAAAAATAAACTCATTGTCAAAAAATCTGACTTGGCCACTTATCAGTCTGTAAACGACTTGGCGCAGAAAAAGGTCGGAGCACAGAAAGGTTCGATTCAAGAGACGATGGCGAAAGATTTGCTACAAAATTCATCCCTCGTATCTCTGCCTAAAAATGGGAATTTAATCACAGATTTAAAATCAGGGCAAGTGGATGCCGTCATCTTTGAAGAACCAGTTGCCAAGGGATTTGTGGAAAATAATCCTGATTTAGCAATCGCAGACCTCAATTTTGAAAAAGAGCAAGATGATTCCTACGCGGTAGCCATGAAAAAAGATAGCAAGGAATTGAAAGAGGCAGTCGATAAAACCATTCAAAAGTTGAAGGAGTCTGGAGAATTAGACAAACTCATTGAGGATGCCTTTAAAGCGTCCATTGAAAAATAGAAAGAAGGAAAAGAACATGAGTAAAGAAAAAGTAATTTTGGCCTATTCTGGCGGTTTGGACACATCAATTGCTATTACCTGGCTAAAGAAAGACTATGATGTTGTTGCAGTTTGTATGGATGTGGGTGAGGGGAAAGACTTGGATTTCATCCATGATAAGGCTCTCAAGGTTGGGGCAGTCGAATCTTATGTCATTGATGTTAAGGACGAATTTGCTACAGATTATGTGCTAGTAGCTCTCCAGTCGCATGCCTACTATGAACAAAAGTACCCCTTGGTATCTGCCTTGAGCCGCCCTCTTATTTCTAAAAAATTGGTTGAAATCGCGCATCAGACAGGAGCGACTACAATTGCTCATGGTTGTACAGGTAAGGGGAATGACCAAGTGCGTTTTGAAGTATCGATTGCAGCCTTGGATCCCAATTTAAAAGTGATTGCGCCAGTTCGTGAATGGAAATGGTCTCGGGAGGAAGAAATTCATTATGCCAAGGAAAATGGAGTACCTGTTCCTGCTGACCTTGACAATCCCTACTCTGTCGACCAAAACCTTTGGGGACGTGCCAATGAGTGTGGTATTTTGGAAAATCCATGGAATCAGGCTCCAGAAGAAGCCTTTGATATTACATTTTCTCCAGAGCAAGCTCCAGATATGCCAGAATACATTGAAATTGAGTTTAGTGAAGGTGTCCCAGTTTCCCTCAATGGAGAAGGGTTAAAATTGGCAGATTTGATTCAAAAACTCAACGAAATAGCTGGGAAACATGGGATCGGACGGATTGATCACGTGGAAAATCGTTTGGTTGGGATTAAATCAAGAGAAATCTATGAGTGTCCAGGTGCAGTGACCTTGCTGACAGCTCATAAGGAAATTGAGGACTTGACGCTTGTGAGAGAAGTGGCTCATTTTAAACCAATTATAGAAAATGAATTATCAAATCTCATTTATAATGCTTTGTGGTTTAGTCCAGCTACACAAGCCTTGATTGCTTATATTAAAGAGACTCAAAAAGTTGTCAATGGGACTGCAAAAGTTAAACTCTATAAGGGGAGCGCTCAGGTCGTGGCTCGAAAATCACCAAATTCACTTTACGATGAAAATTTGGCGACGTATACTAGTGCGGATACCTTTGACCAAGATGCGGCTATTGGCTTTATTAAGTTGTGGGGACTTCCAACCAAGGTTCATTCTGAGGTTCAAAAAAGCGCCAAATAGGACGATTGGATAGAGAGGTGGATGTGATATGGCTAAGAATATAAAATTATGGGGTGGTCGCTTTGAAGGTACTGTCGAAGACTGGGTAGAGCGCTTTGGTGCGAGTATATCTTTTGACCAGAAATTAGCTAAATTTGATGTGATTGGTTCCTTAGCCCACGTTCAGATGTTGGGTCAGACGGGCATTTTGAGTTTGAAGGAATCAGAAAAGATTCAAGAAGGCTTGAAAGAGCTTTTAGAAGAGCTAGAGGCAGGCCAACTTGTCTTTGATATCGCAAACGAAGATATTCATATGAATATGGAAGTGTTGCTGACAGAAAAAATTGGTCCCCTTGCAGGGAAACTACATACGGCTCGTTCTAGAAATGACCAAGTTGCGACAGATATGCACTTATATCTCAAGGAACAACTAGGCCATGTCCTAGATAAACTGACTCATCTCAAGGGTGTTTTATTAGACTTGGCGGAAAATCATGTGGAGACAATCATGCCGGGCTATACCCATCTGCAACATGCCCAACCGATTAGTTTTGCCCACCACCTGATGGCTTACTACAATATGTTTCAAAGAGACAGTGAACGTTTTGGATTTAACCAGAAGCATACAGACCTATGCCCTCTAGGTGCGGCAGCTTTGGCAGGGACGACTTTCCCCATTGATTGCCAATTGTCTAGCGATTTGTTAGAGTTTAAGCAACCTTATACAAATTCTTTGGATGCTGTTAGTGATCGCGATTTTATCTTAGAATTTCTATCCAATGCCAGCATACTCATGATGCACATGAGCCGTTTTTGTGAAGAAATGATCAATTGGTGTAGTTTTGAGTACCAATTCATTACCTTGTCAGATACGTTTACAACAGGTTCCTCTATTATGCCCCAAAAGAAAAATCCAGATATGGCTGAGTTGATTCGAGGAAAGACTGGTAGAGTTTATGGACATTTGTTTGGACTATTGACAGTCATGAAGTCCTTGCCCTTAGCTTATAATAAGGATCTGCAAGAGGATAAGGAAGGAATGTTTGACACGGTCGAAACGATTTTAAATTCCCTCGATGTATTGGCAGGTATGTTATCTAGCTTACAGGTAAATAAGGAAAAAATGCAAGAGTCTACAGAGAAGGACTTTTCAAATGCGACTGAGTTGGCAGATTATTTGGCAGGGAAAGGCTTGCCATTTAGAGAAGCTCATGAGGTTGTGGGAAGATTAGTGCTAGACTCTATCAAGTCTGCTAAAAATATTCAAGATTGGACTTTGGAGGAATTGCAAACCTATCATTCTCTCATTGCTGAGGATATCTATGTCTACTTACAACCTAAAACGGCTGTCCAAAGACGAAATTCCTTGGGAGGTACAGGGTTTGACCAAGTGAAATACCAGATTGAAGTCGCTAAGAAAGCGAATGAAGCTAAAAAGTGCTAGATTGATAGGTTCAGAATAAGAGGTTGGTCGATTGACAGCCTCTTTCTTGTCGTTAAAAAAGTGAGATATATTGACTTTTGAAAAAATGTCATAATTGAGTTGGGATAAACGTAAAAGTCATACTTTCTCGTTAAATCGTTCGGCGATTCATGGTGACATGGACACGTAGTAGTAAGCAAACTATGTGGCTTGGCAGAGCTAAAAACTTCGGGATTAACAACGGCAGGTATTAAGAAATAATGAATAGAATAATATGAAAAGGTCGAGGAACCCCCTCGACTTTTTTATAATTTCTTTGGTTGATAATAGGTCTCTACTTCTTTTTTGAGATGAGACAGCATAGAAGTTTCCTCGGTTAGCTCCAGAAGGGAGAAACCTTTTTGGATAAGTTTAGAATCGTCTGTACAAATCCCAATACGGACATAGCAGATAGCAAGCCTATCATAGCTTTTCTTGTTCTTGGCATCCTCCAGTAAAGTGTAGCAGATTTGCTTACACATGTTTTTATCTTGATTGTATAGATAGAGTGTGGAAAGGTTTAATAGAATTGTCATTCGCAAGTCATATAAATGTTGATAGTTTTTATAGACTTCTAGGCGTTGCAATATTTTTCCAGTGATGAGATGGAGGTATTCAATGGGAAAACTGAAAAGAATGGTATTGAGGATTTTTAGATCACTCTCATACCATGTATCTTGTTTTTCAATTTTTCTCCAAAGTTTTTTGACAACCTGTTCTGCGTGATCTGATAGTTCACCTGCCCCGTGTTGACGGATATAAATGACAACTTCAAGTATATCTCTGATTTCTTCTATAGGGAGATCGTGGTGGGTCTTGAGGTAGTCTTGGCATTTTTGAAATAAATTGACAAGATCGCTGGTCCCGATAATGGAACGCATATTGAGATAGGTTTGCATAATCTCTGTGCGTTGACTTGGTTGATAAAGTTGACAGATATATTCAAACTCTTCAAAACTCATATTGATTTGACGGAGAAGAAATTCCATATTTTCATATTTTGGGGTTGTCTTGCCACTTTCGATTTTTGATAAGCTGGTTCTTGAAAGAACACCCCCACAGACCTCTTCTTGGGTCAGCCCCTTTGACTCACGTATTTCTTTATAGACCTTTCCGAAATCATAACGCATGATTTTCTCCTTTCTGTGAAAAAAGTTAACAAATAATAAAATCTTGTTAAAAATATTGTATCATAGCAGTGTAAAAAGTAAAAAAGAAAGTAAAAATAAATTTATGAAAAAAGTTAACGTAATTTTGAAATGAGCTTAATAAGAGGTATGATGTAGGTAGAAAATAAAGATAGGAGAAAAAGTATGAATAAAAAAATATTTTGTATTCTAGTATGTATTATATCATTGATTAGTCTAACTATAATCTTTCCATGGGGCTGGTCGATATAATGTAAGGGAGCTTGAGTTGTTAGTGGAGGATAAAATGTTAAGAGTAATAGTAGTTATTCAATCTTTAGTAATAATACTGCTTGCTGTTGCTTTATTATTATCTCGGAAAAACTTTGATTCGTTAAATGTTGTTCTTATAATGATGATCGTATCACAATTGTTGTTATTAGTATATTTGATAAAATCAGGGAATCAGTGATTAGCTGTTATTTGAATTAAGTAAACTGTTAAGCTTCAAGCAGTAACTGGTTTTAAATATTTAAAATAAGATAAAGGAAGGAAGTCTAATTTAGGTAACTAAACAAAGCCTGCGATCACTTGTTAGGAAACCATCCTAACCATGCTTAATAAAAAGGAGAAAACAAATGGAACTTGTATTACCAAATAATTATGTTGTGATTGATGAAGAAGAGATGATGTATCTTGATGGGGGAGATTGGAATAATTTTAGTAGAAACATTAAAGGATTATGGGCAAGGAGTGCAGGATTACGTGATGCAATGCGTCAAGTTGGATTGGTGTCAGCAGTGGGTAATGCAGTTAGGTATAGCTATCCTGTTTTAATGGCTAAAGTTGCAACAATCTCTGCTCCTATTATTTGGGCGACTGGAGGTGCAGCAGCAGTAGTGGTTATTGGGGCAGGAGCTGCACTATGGAATATGCGGTTGTTCTATTAGTATAATATATTTTTTTGCAGGCAAATACTTCCATTACTTAAATTCAAAGGAGTATTTGCCTGTAGTATTATTTAACAATGGAAAGTAGACTAAATGAAAAATAAACGTTATTTTTTTGACACAGTTTTAGTGATTTTACTGCTTATAAGCACGATATTTTGTGTCAGCCCAGTATTTATAAAATTGGATATCTTAGGAACTCCCTCTCATGCCATTTTAACCTTTGTATTGGCGGTACCGTTATTCTATATTTTGTCTCAATGCTTACATACTTTGCTATTACTAGTTTCCTCAATCTTTTGTAAATTAAGACCAATTTATTTTTATTTTATATTTGTGATCATTATAGGAGCTAGGAAATACTATCGAATTCTCTTTCACCAACTAATGGGATTTAGTCCAGGAATAGCAGTGTTTTATAAGGAGAGTCAAACAACTAAGAATCTGTTTAAATTTTACTACTTCTTGTACTTTACAACACTAATTTCATACTATTTTTTCTTTACTTTTGTGTATGACAAACCGTTGCTTTTGCCTCTTATTCCATTTTCTATTATCATAGCATTAGTACAAAAACTTTATAGAATTGAGAATCAACAATTATTTCTGTTAAAATCAAAGGTACTAACAATACTGGAATCTAAGAAGAATTGTGAGTTTAATCTTCAGGATTATCATGAAATTTGGAAATTGCAATCAAAATCTGAGTTGCCATGTGTGGCTTTATCTTATATCAGTTTGATCAAGCCATATCTTTCAGAGAGTGTGCGTGAACAAATTGATTTATTAGAAGTTAGGCGATTTAAAAAAATAAATCATCCAATATCACTTTATGGTATGTTGGATGTTATAAAATTAAATCTATATTTACGGCATTATAATGAAAAAAATAAATATGAATCAATGTTAAATAAAATTTTAGAGGTAAGACCAGACTTTGTTTTAATCGAGCAGAATATTGATGATAGTTTAAATAGCTCGCAACCATTATCTTTATCTTTAGCCATTTCAGAAATCCAACTTTTGCTTGAAGTGTATATGGGGATCAAACATGTTTCAATTAGGAGATAAAACCAGAATAATATTTGCTATTGTAGGGGCAAGTTGCATATTAGTCAGTATGTATCTTATACCTCTCATTAACACGGATAATAAATTTTGGGAAATACTTTTATTTATATTAGGTGTATTGCTAATTGGAACTGCGTTACTAAGTCAAAAAAAATAAATTTTGAAATAGTATTAGTGAGTTCGCAATCATTTATTGCTAGTGGTTTAGAACTGTTAAGTTTCAAGCAATAATTGGTTTTAAACCTTAGGTAACCTATAAAAACAAATAAGGTAGAGAAAGGATATCTTATCTAGGTAGCTAAGTGATAAAAACACAGTCGACGATTACCTGTTAGGAAGCCATCCTAACCATGCTTAATAAAAAAGGAGAAAACAAATGGAACTTGTATTACCAAATAATTATGTTGCGATTGATGAAGAAGAGATGATGTATCTTGATGGGGGATTTTCTATTCCAAGGTGGCCAGTTGCAGTAGCCATTAATATAGCTTTCAATGGTGTTCTAGGCGGAGGAGCTATCAGTTTGGTTAAAAATTATGTCCGTAAGCATGGTTTACGATGGGTTACGAGTGCAGTAGCTGGAGCTGCAGCAAGATATGTTGGAGTACGGGTTGCGAATAGAGTTGCAGGTTTTGCAGCTTCTGCTATTAACGGATTTGCAGCTTGGATGTCAATTGGTGATGCCATCACAACAATTTGGGCAAATAATGATATTAATCGAAGAGATCCAAACTTAAACGCTTTATGGTAATTGTAAAATGGATATGAAAATTGAAAAAATTTTTGTTATTGTATTTTTAGCATTTCTACTCATTTCCTCTGTAACTTTTTTAGCATATGATCATGTTGGTGAGGAACTAAAGAAATTAATCATTATGATTAATTTAATATTTTTGCTTTTAACCATAGCAATGATAGTTTATGCAAAAATTTTTTTAAATCGATAACAAATATGATATAGCTGGAGTGATAGGAAGGGGAGTCTACTATATTAGAGACTGTTCTCTTAATGAAGGTTATAATATTAGTGGTAATTTTTATCCTTGGGACGGCTTCATATCGGAGACAGTAAGATGAGTAATGTAGATAAGATTCGAAAAATACACATCATCGTGTGTTGGGTGTATATATTTTTATCATTCAGGGCGATTATAAATGATACGGAGTATTTTTTGCTTATTTTTTTAGCTTTTATCTACTCAATAGTATCACTACCTCTATATTCTGTGAAAAATAAAATAGTATCTATCTGTCTAGCCATAAATTCGATTCTGTTAATGAGTTTCCCCATTTTAATCAATAAGTTTTTCCCAGAAAGTTTTTTGACTTATACCGTATTAATAAGTGTTTTTATTACAGAGTTGATAATTTTTCATTTAATTGGGAAAGATTTTGATATTAAATTGACTAACGAATATAAGAAAATTAGTCAGTTTAGAAGCAAGGTGTCTCAATCTCCTTGGATAAAATATTTAGAGATTTCTAGTTTTATATTAACTATATTTCCATCTATTCTTTACGGTACAGTTGATAATCATGCACTAACTCTTATCTTTTTGATAAAAATTTGTGTAGATACCACGATAAAATTTTTATTCATCAGATTATTTGACACAAGTACTTTAATGAAGAGGAGAATATTTTTTCTTTTCGCATTGGATGTTATAGCTTACTTATTTTTAGGATATCTTTTAGTGATTCAAAAAGCAGGCTATTTGTTTTCGGTTTTACTTCTTTTTTCTAATTTTTCAGTTCCATTTATCAAGGAAAAGGAATACGAATTATTTAAAAATAGCAAGTAATAGAAATATGGATTAAATCTTAGAACGGCTTAAAATCAGACATGATAAAGGAAAGCTATCTAGGTAACTAAGTACTATAAACACAGTCGACAATCACTTGTTAGGAAACTATCCTAACAAGTGATTAATAAAAAAGAGAATTTTGATGGAACTCGTATTACCAAACAACTATGTTACTATTGATGAAGAAGAGATGATGTATCTTGATGGTGAAGGGTGGCTTGCCTTGCTTTGTGGAGGTGTAGGTGGTGTCGCAAGCGGAATAGCAGGAGCTATAACTGGAGCGGCAGCTGGTGCAGCACTAGGGACAATAACCTTACCAGTTATTGGTACAGTTAGCTATGCATTCATTTTAGCTACTTGTGGTGCAGCAACAGGTTATATGTCAGGCTATATTACCGGCTATAATTTCGGTAGGATATTGGAAAGTAATTTAGGCTGGGACTAGTTATGAAAGATAAAAAAGTACAACTATTTGCGACTATAGTATTTATTATGAATCTATTATTAGCTATCGTGAGTTTATTTGATACTAGTATTTTTAAGCATGTTTTCCTTATAGTGAGCTATCTGGCAATCATGTTTGCCTTTCTTATCTATATTGTTGCTAAATACATTCAATCACGGAATAATGGAAGGTAAGTATAGGATATTTTATGTGCCTATTCAATCATGGGCATCTTTATCGATTACCATTTCATTTTCGGCTTAGAAAAGAAAGGACAAGGTTAAAACAATTTCTTCAATAAAGGAGTCAAGATTGGCTCCTTTCCTTGTCTTCTCTAACCAAGCATGTTATAATGAATACTGCTCAAGCGACCTTCAATCGTTAAAGCACACACGACCTTCAATCGTGAACTAGTCATTTCGTTTATCTTTTATTACGTCGTTAACTCGAAATGAGATGCAAGCTGAGCTTGTCTTATTTATAACCTCAATCAGTCTCCCAGACTGATTGAGCGAACTCAAGTTATGCCTGCGACTCGTTGCCTATCATATTTTCATTTTAAGATGATAGGCTAAAATGGTCTCCCAGACCATTTTACTACTAAAAGCAAACGAAATGACTATACTCAAATAAATTCTATTGAAAGTCATAGTAAATAGAATTTTGAGGGATATAAATAAACGAATAGATGGGAGACTTACCATGAGTGATAACTCTAAAACACGTGTTGTTGTGGGGATGAGTGGTGGTGTTGATTCGTCGGTGACGGCTCTTCTTCTCAAGGAGCAGGGCTACGATGTGATCGGTATCTTCATGAAGAACTGGGATGACACAGATGAAAACGGCGTCTGTACGGCGACCGAAGATTACAAGGATGTGGCTGCGGTGGCGGACCAGATCGGTATTCCCTACTACTCTGTCAACTTTGAAAAAGAGTACTGGGACCGCGTTTTTGAGTATTTCCTAGCGGAATACCGTGCAGGACGCACGCCAAATCCAGATGTTATGTGCAATAAGGAAATCAAGTTCAAGGCCTTTTTGGACTATGCTATGACCTTGGGGGCAGACTATGTAGCGACTGGGCATTATGCCCGAGTGGCGCGTGATGAAGATGGTACTGTTCATATGCTTCGTGGCGTGGATAATGGCAAGGATCAGACTTATTTCCTCAGCCAACTTTCGCAAAAACAACTTCAAAAAACCATGTTCCCACTGGGACATTTGGAAAAGGCGGAAGTGCGAAAACTAGCAGAAGAAGCAGGACTTGCGACTGCCAAGAAGAAAGACTCGACAGGGATTTGCTTTATCGGAGAAAAGAACTTTAAAAACTTCCTCAGCAACTATCTGCCAGCTCAGCCTGGTCGCATGATGACTGTGGATGGTCGTGATATGGGTGAGCATGCAGGACTTATGTACTATACAATCGGTCAGCGTGGCGGTCTCGGTATTGGTGGCCAACACGGTGGTGACAATGCCCCTTGGTTCGTTGTCGGAAAAGACCTGAGCAAGAATATCCTCTATGTTGGCCAAGGTTTCTACCATGATTCGCTCATGTCAACCAGCCTAAAGGCTAGTCAAGTCCACTTTACTCGTGAGATGCCCGAGGAATTTATGCTCGAATGCACAGCAAAATTCCGCTACCGTCAGCCTGATTCTAAGGTGACCGTCCATGTCAAAGGAGATAAGGCAGAGGTCATCTTTGCAGAACCGCAACGCGCGATTACACCAGGACAGGCAGTTGTCTTTTACGATGGCGAAGAGTGTCTAGGTGGTGGTTTGATTGACAATGCTTACCGCGATGGACAAGTTTGTCAGTACATTTAGATTGACAAATTTTCTCAATTTGCTACAATAATAAAAGCAATAGAAATGATGGTCAAAGCTCATGGATGTTGCAGGCTTTTTTGTCCTGCACTTCTCTGGAGTTTTGACTGTTTTTGTGTCGTTTAGAGGAAAGGACAAAAATGACTCAACAAGACTTTCGGACAAGAGTAGGAAATACGGTTTTTGGTGTTCGGGCGACAGCCTTGATTCTTCAAAATCGCAAGCTCCTAGTTACCAAAGAAAAGGGCAAGTATTATACTATCGGCGGTGCAATTCAAGTCAATGAAAGCACGGAAGACGCGGTAGTCCGTGAAGTGAGGGAAGAACTGGGTGTCAAAGCTCAAGCTGGGCAGCTAGCTTTCGTGGTTGAAAATCGTTTTGAACAGGACGGTGTTTCCTATCACAATATCGAGTTTCATTATCTAGTGAATTTGCTTGAAGATGCCCCATTGACCATGCAGGAAGATGAGAAAAGGCAGCCTTGTGAGTGGATTGACTTGGATCAGCTCCAGAATATCCAGCTAGTTCCAGCCTTTTTAAAAACGGCCCTACCAACTTGGGACGGCCAACTAAGACACATTCATCTTGAGGAATAGGAGAGAAACATGACTTATAATTTTACTGAAGAATACGATATTATTGTAATCGGTGCGGGACATGCTGGGGTAGAAGCATCCCTAGCTGCTAGTCGTATGGGTTGTAAGGTCTTACTTGCGACCATCAACATTGAAATGCTGGCTTTCATGCCTTGTAACCCCTCTATCGGTGGTTCTGCTAAGGGGATCGTTGTGCGTGAAGTCGATGCCCTCGGTGGTGAAATGGCTAAAACCATTGACAAGACTTACATCCAGATGAAGATGCTCAACACAGGGAAGGGTCCTGCCGTTCGTGCCCTTCGTGCGCAGGCTGACAAGGAGCTTTACTCTAAGGAAATGCGCAAGACAGTTGAAAATCAAGAAAATCTGACCCTTCGTCAGACCATGATTGATGAGATTTTGGTGGAAGATGGCAAGGTTGTCGGTGTCCGTACAGCTACCCACCAAGAGTATTCTGCCAAGGCTGTTATCGTGACGACAGGGACTGCTCTCCGTGGGGAAATCATCATCGGAGACCTCAAGTACTCATCAGGACCTAACCACAGCCTAGCTTCGATTAACCTAGCTGATAACCTCAAGGAATTGGGCCTCGAAATCGGTCGTTTCAAGACAGGGACGCCTCCACGTGTCAAGGCTTCTTCTATCAATTATGATGTGACAGAGATTCAGCCAGGAGACGAAGCGCCAAATCACTTCTCATATACTTCACGTGATGAGGACTATGTCAAGGACCAAGTGCCATGCTGGTTGACCTACACCAACGGTACCAGTCATGAGATTATCCAAAACAATCTCCACCGTGCGCCTATGTTTACAGGTGTGGTCAAGGGAGTGGGCCCTCGTTACTGTCCGTCAATTGAGGACAAGATTGTGCGCTTTGCGGACAAGGAACGCCATCAACTCTTCCTTGAGCCAGAAGGGCGCAATACAGAGGAAGTCTACGTCCAAGGTCTTTCAACCAGTCTGCCTGAGGACGTCCAACGTGAGCTGGTTCATTCCATCAAAGGGTTGGAAAATGCTGAGATGATGCGAACTGGTTACGCCATTGAGTATGACATGGTCTTGCCTCACCAGTTGCGTGCGACTCTGGAAACTAAGAAAATTTCAGGTCTCTTCACTGCTGGTCAGACAAATGGAACGTCAGGTTACGAAGAAGCAGCAGGTCAAGGGATTATCGCTGGCATCAATGCGGCTCTGAAAATCCAAGGCAAGCCTGAGTTGATTTTGAAGCGCAGTGACGGTTATATCGGGGTTATGATTGATGACTTGGTGACCAAGGGAACCATTGAACCCTACCGTCTCTTGACCAGTCGTGCTGAATACCGTCTCATTCTCCGTCACGACAATGCCGATATGCGTTTGACAGAGATGGGGCGCGAGATTGGACTTGTGGATGATGAACGCTGGGCTCGCTTTGAAATCAAGAAAAATCAATTTGAAAATGAGATGAAACGCCTAGACAGTATCAAACTCAAGCCAGTCAAGGAAACCAATGCCAAGGTTGAGGAGATGGGCTTCAAGCCGTTGACTGATGCAGTGACAGCCAAGGAATTCCTTCGCCGTCCAGAAGTTTCTTATCAAGATGTGGTGACCTTCATCGGACCAGCTGCTGAGAATTTGGATGACAAGATTATCGAATTGATTGAAACAGAAATCAAGTACGAAGGCTATATTTCCAAAGCCATGGACCAGGTTGCCAAGATGAAACGCATGGAAGAAAAACGCATTCCAGCCAATATCGACTGGGATGACATTGATTCTATCGCAACCGAAGCCCGTCAGAAGTTCAAACTTATCAATCCAGAAACTATCGGCCAAGCCAGCCGTATTTCGGGAGTAAACCCAGCAGATATTTCTATTTTGATGGTGTATCTTGAAGGTAAAAATCGTAGTATTTCTAAAAATCAAGAAAAGAAAGCATAGAGAAAAACAGCTCCGTTTTCGGGGCTGTTTTCTTGCTTTATTCTTCATCTGGTGTGAGGATCATAGGGATGATGATCGGTTCACGTTCTGTATTTTCATAGAGGAAGGGGCGAATAGCGTTGACAATGGCACCATTGACAGATTGCACGCTAGCATCCTTATTTTTCAGTGCGATACGAATGGCATTGAAGAGGATGCGTTGGCTTTGGCGAATCAAGTCGCCAGACTCTCTCATGTAGACAAAGCCTCGGCTGAGGATGTCTGGACCAGATAGAATCATCTGAGACTTGAAGTCAACAGTTGCGACTGCTAGAACGACACCGTCTTCAGATAGATCACGACGATCTTTGAGGACAGCAGCACCGATTTCACCGATACGATTTCCATCGACATAGATGTCTTGGGCGTTGAAATGACCTGCTATACGAGCTGAGTCAGCAGTAAGGGCAAGCACATCACCATTGCTCATGATAAAGATATTGTCCTTCTCAACACCAGTATCCACTGCTAGTCCAGCGTGGACTTTTTGCATGCGGTATTCACCGTGGACAGGCATGAAGTATTTTGGCTTAATCAAGCGGAGCATAAGTTTTTGCTCTTGCTGGCCACCGTGTCCAGATGTATGGATATTGTTAACCTTACCGTGGATAACTTCGACACCAGCTTCTGAAATGATGTTAATTAGCTTGTTGACGCTAGTAGTGTTTCCAGGGATTGGACTAGAAGAGAAGATAACGGTATCACCTGGTTGGAGTTGTACCTGACGGTGGGTTCCGTTGGCGATACGAGAGAGGGCTGCCATCGGCTCACCCTGACTACCTGTACAGAGAATGAGAACCTCGCCTGCAGGGTAGTCTTTGATTTCATTTGGCTCGATGAAGGTTCCTTTTGGAGCTTTTATGTAACCGAGCTCAATTCCGTTGACAATGGCCTTTTCCATAGAACGGCCAAAGACAGCGATCTTACGTCCAGTCTTAACAGCAGCTTCTGTTGCTTGCTGGAGACGGAAGATATTTGAGGCAAAGGATGCAAAGATGATACGTCCTTCAATGCCTTGGATAATCTTCATGATGGACTGGCCAACGACTTTTTCAGAGTTGGTAAAGGTTGGAATTTCTGCATTTGTCGAGTCAGACAGGAGACAGAGCACGCCTTCTTCACCAAGCGCAGCCATACGGTGCAAATCTGCTGGTTCACCAACTGGTGTTAAGTCAAACTTGAAGTCACCCGTACAGACAATTTTCCCTTGAGGAGTATGAATGACAATCCCCAAAGGCTCTGGAATAGAGTGAGTCGTTCTAAAGAAAGTTGCCTTGAGGTTTTTAAAGGTCAACTCAGTGTTGTGGTTGATTTCGTAAAGTTTGGCGTTGCGCAAGAGGCCGTGTTCTTCGAGCTTCCCACGGATCAAAGCCAAGGCAAGTGGTCCAGCATAGATTGGGACATTTGCTTGCTTGAGCAGGAAAGGAATCCCACCGATGTGGTCCTCGTGTCCGTGTGTAATTAAGACAGCCTTGACGCGGTCGATATTGTCCACGATGTAAGAGTAGTCAGGAATGACATAGTCGATACCCAGTAAGTCATCTTCTGGGAATTTAATCCCAGCATCGACGATGATAATCTCGTCTTGGTATTCAATTCCGTATGTGTTTTTCCCGATTTCTCCCAGACCACCGATGGCAAAAACGCCAACTTCTTCAGGTTTAAGAGTATAGGCCATATTAGAACTCCGTAATTTTGAAGGCGCCAGTTTCTTTTTCGTAATCTAGCAATTTGTCAGACAAGAGTTCGATATACTCGATATTGTACTCTGGGCGATTTTCTTCGACAAGTTGGCGAGCAGCGATACGACCCTCAAGTTCTGAGCTGGCATCGATGTCTAGGTAAAGTGCGCGTGTTGTTTCACGGCGTGGGCTACGTTCTTTTGTTTCTTGATAAAAAACTTTGTAAATCATATAGTTCCTTTCTATTTACAGGTCAGCTTATTCCAAACTTTTAGCATAGATTTGCTTGATTTCATTCCATTTTGTGTCTAGATTGACCTTGATTCGTTACAATTATTTCAATTATACCACAAAATGAAAAATTAGTAAAAGACGGAAACGAGAAAGTCAGGGGACGATTTGCTGAGTAAACGCTTGCAATATCAAAAAGTATATGCTATAATAATAGAAAGAAATAGTCTAAGCTGGAAAGGAAATAATTCGGAAACTATATTGTTTAGTGCTATTGCTATTATGTTTAACTTTATAGATACTTCTGAATTGGATAAAGTTACCGAATTGAATGAACATAGTTTCCCTGTAGTTAGATTAGATAAAGCAGAGGAGCTTTGTTTAGACAATGAAGCTTTGGAGGTAGGGCGTGTTTTAAACGAAATCGTAACGGATATAGAGACTAACGGAGAGTCAACTGCTTTGGCTAGAATGGATCGCTCTCTTTTTCCTATAGGCTCTTATGGTAATTATTGTGGTTATGGAAATAATGGATATTCTATTCCAGCTATTGATGATTTAGATATGGCTTGTTTCTATCATGATAAGTGTTTTAAGGGATTTTTAGCAGATAATAGAAGTTGCAATGCCGCATTCCTAATAAGATTATCTCCTATTGTAGCAAATAATGCTTGGAATACAACTAAAGGAGCATATGCAAGAGCAGCTGTGGCTCTATTTTCTAGATTCGTATAAGACTAAGTTTTTGTAAAATATGAGTTGTTACGTAAAAGTGTTGATATGAATATTGGTGTCTATGAACAGAATCTTATTTTATAAGTTTTAACTTATCTTTTAAGGTTTCTGTTTATAGGCGCTTGTAGATGTGTTTATGTCTTTAAAAAATATATTTGCGATATTAAAAATGGATACTTATGCAATATTTCACTTTACTTATTAAGATAATTTTAAACTAAGGAGGTTGCCCTATGTATAACTTATTTGCTTTTGCTATCGGAGCTCGCTTGGTAGCTTTTATTGTTTTTGTTGCTTGCGTTTATGGAGGGAATCTTCTATTTGCCAAACTGGAACGACGACAAACCAAGTTCTTGTGGAAAATTACCTTTGTGACTCTCTACTCGCTTTTTCTCCTCCTTGTAACCTATGTCGTTTGGTTTGTATTTTACTTTGGATTAAATGCTTAGATGCCCTGCTCATGCTAGGGCACTTTTGTTTGGGGATATAGAGGTAGTAGATTTACGACACGAAAATTCCACCCCATCTATCAAGATGAGGTGGTCTTCGCATTTTTCTAAAATGACATGACAACGGAATAAATGTTTGCTTTCAGAATTTACTCTTATTTTTATATTAACGATTCTTCTTATGTTCAAAAATAGAGTTGAAGCATAAAAATAAAACAATACAAACAGATAGATCAATTGGTAAAGGGATAGTAGTAATGTTTAAATCATTGAGAATGCTTAGCAAACTGTAAGAGATAAAGATAATAAAATTTATCCTTCTAAAAATGTGTTTTTTATCTAGCATGACTTACCAAACTTTTTACGGAGGTCTTTTCCAATGGTATAACCTGCCATAAATAAAGCGATACCAACACCTACACCAAAGCCACCCTTTATTTCTTGCAATTCCTTAGTAGAAATTTCACAATAGTTGTTCAAATCTTTCATCATATTAATCTCCTCCTAAAAAATAACCAGCTGCCAAACCAGAATCTATAAGTGCTGTTCCACCTGCAATAGCTTTCCAAGATACTGCTACTCCAAAGATAACCAAGGGAGCGAGACCGCCATCAATATCTGATAATTCATTTTCAGATAAGGATAAAAATTGATTGTCAAGAACGTCAAAATTTGTCATTGAACTTTCCTCCTTTTTTCTTGTTCACTTTTATATTCGGAAAAGAAAAGGAAAAGTGAACATTTTTTTAAATTATTTTTAGTTAAGTGAGGGCACTCTTGTTTGGGGATAAAGAAAATTCCCATGTGCCAGCTTTTGTAGTATAATAGTAAGCAGACAAAAAGATAGGAATGTGTTATGAAAGTATTAGCTTTTGATACGTCAAGCAAGGCTCTTTCTCTCGCTATTTTAGAGGACAAGCAGGTTCTTGCTGAGACTACTATTAACATCAAGAAAAATCACAGTATTACCCTCATGCCTGCCATCGATTTTTTGATGGCAAGTTTGGATTGGACACCCAAGGATTTGGACCGAATCGTGGTGGCGGAAGGACCAGGTAGCTACACAGGCTTGCGAATTGCGGTGGCAACTGCCAAGACCTTAGCTCACACTCTGAACATCGAGTTAGTTGGTATGTCGAGTCTCTTGGCTCTGGTGCCCTACCAACAAGAAGGCTTGTTTGTCCCCTTGATGGATGCGCGTCGCAATAATGTTTATGCAGGATTTTATGAAAATGCCAAACCTGTCATGCCAGAAGCGCACCTGCCTTTTGAGCGAGTGATTGAGCTAATCAAGGGGGCTAGCCAGGTAACCTTTGTCGGAGAAGTTGGCCCCTTTGTGAAGCAGATTCAAGAACACTTGCCAAGGACTAATTTCAAAGAAACCTTGCCAAATGCAGCCAATCTAGCTCTTTGGGCTTGGGACAAGGAAGCAGACTCCTTGCACGACTTTGTGCCGAACTACCTCAAACGTGTTGAGGCTGAGGAAAACTGGCTTAAGAACCACACGGAGTCTGGCGAGTCTTACATTAAACGCCTATGATAGAAATCAAACGAACTCAACAGCAGTCTGACTTGGCTCAAGCCATCTACGCTGTTATGGCAGCTGTTTACCCAATCAGTCCGTGGACGCTGGAACAAATCCAAGCAGACCTGGCTCAAGACCAGACTTGGTATGCTCTGGCTTATGATGGGGCAGAAGTGATTGGATTTCTAGCTGTACAGGAGAATCTCTTTGAGGCAGAAGTCCTGCAAATCGCTGTCAAAGAAGCCTATCAGGGTCAGGGAATTGCGTCAGCCTTGTTTGCGACACTGCCGACAGACAAGGAGATTTTCCTCGAAGTCAGAAAATCAAATCAACGAGCGCAAGCATTTTACAAGAAAGAAAAGATGGGAGTCATCGCTGAGCGAAAGGCCTACTACCATGACCCAGTCGAGGACGCCATTATCATGAAGAGAGAAATAGATGAAGGATAGATATATTTTAGCATTTGAGACATCCTGTGATGAGACCAGTGTCGCCGTCTTGAAAAACGACGATGAGCTCTTGTCCAATGTCATTGCTAGTCAAATTGAGAGTCACAAACGTTTTGGGGGCGTAGTGCCCGAAGTAGCCAGTCGTCACCATGTCGAGGTCATTACAGCCTGTATCGAGGAGGCACTGGCAGAAGCAGAGATTACCGAAGGCGATGTGACAGCTGTTGCGGTTACCTATGGACCGGGCTTGGTCGGAGCCTTACTAGTCGGTTTGTCAGCTGCTAAGGCCTTTGCTTGGGCTCATGGACTTCCGCTGATTCCTGTTAACCACATGGCTGGTCACCTCATGGCAGCTCAAAATGTAGAGCCTTTGGAGTTTCCCTTGCTAGCCCTCTTGGTTAGCGGTGGACACACAGAGTTGGTTTATGTTTCGGAGGCTGGTGACTACAAGATTGTTGGGGAAACGCGAGATGACGCGGTTGGCGAGGCCTATGATAAGGTTGGCCGTGTCATGGGTTTGACCTATCCTGCAGGTCGTGAGATTGACGAGCTAGCCCATCAGGGGCAGGATATTTATGATTTCCCTCGTGCCATGATTAAGGAGGATAATCTGGAGTTTTCATTCTCAGGTTTGAAATCTGCCTTTATCAATCTTCACCACAATGCTGAGCAAAAGGGAGAAAGTCTGTCTACAGAGGATTTGTGTGCTTCCTTCCAAGCAGCTGTACTGGATATTCTCATGGCTAAAACCAAGAAGGCTTTGGAGAAATACCCTGTTAAAACCCTTGTCGTGGCAGGTGGCGTGGCAGCCAATAAAGGTCTCAGAGAACGCCTAGCAACTGAAATCACAGATGTCAAGGTCATCATTCCACCTCTGCGTCTCTGCGGAGACAATGCAGGTATGATTGCCTATGCCAGTGTCAGCGAGTGGAACAAAGAAAACTTCGCAGGCTGGGACCTCAATGCCAAACCAAGTCTCGCTTTTGATACCATGGAATAAAATGGAGTCAGCTTAAGGCTGGCTTTTTTGCTCTCTTAAATGTCAGAATATTTTGACAAAACTATAAAAATAATGATATAATATGCAAAAGCTAGGAGGTGGTAAGATGATCGAGAGAATGGAATTGGGAGAATTTTACAAGGAGTTGCGCTTGGCTAGAAAGCTCAAGCAGTCAGATGTGGCTTGTGCTGGACTAACAGCTTCTCAGCTGTCCAAGTTTGAACTAGGGCAGTCTATGCTATCTGCGGACAAGTTAATCCTAGCTATTCAAGGAATCAATATGAATTTTGATGAGTTTGGGCACAAGCTCAACAACTATCAAGAATCTCCACATATGCAGATTGGTAGGAGGGTTGTGGATCGCTTTGCCCACCAAGATATCGCTGGCTTAGAGCAACTATTGGAGAAAATCAAGCAAGAACAGATGGCAGAGACCTATCGTCGTTTGAATGCTATTGTAATCAAAGATGCCATCCACTCACTAGATAAAAGCTACCCACTAGCAGAGGAGGATAGCGAGTTTTTGACCACCTATCTCTATGCTATCGAGTCTTGGACCTGGTTTGAACTCTATCTCTTTTGCAATACTATGCCCTTCTTGAGCAATCAAGATCTGATCTTTTTATCAACCTCCTTACTCGAAAAATCCAAAGAATTTAAAGAGTTGGTACATAATAGACTGTATATGAAAAGTGGCTTTCTGAATATTATATCAGAGCTCATGGAGCGAAAACTTTTCTCATACATCCCAATCTTCGAAGCCGAGTTGGAGAGCATGTTGCGTCCGTACGATGTTTTTGAGAAAGTATCGTGGCAATTTTTAAAGAAAATGAGTATTTTTCTTCAAACCAAGGGAAGCAACCAAAAAGAGATTGAAAATTTTATCCAATCTCTGCAAGTATTAGAAAATCCACAATTGACATCCCTTTTTGAATTGCGTTTGCAGCAATACAAAGAGCTTATCGATTAGTTAAAAACGGGATGACAATAACCCACTCCGAAATAAGCAGGAGTATCAGTTGTATTTTTCTTTTCTTCATCATTATATCCCTCCTTGTTAGTAATAACTTTATTATACCAGAGAAGTAATCAAATTCACCAAAATCGCAAATCTGAAATTTCTATAAGAAAAAATATCAAATATGCGATTTTCTAAAATAAGCCAATTTCCGTGTTATACTGTCCTTGTAAAACATTTGAAGCAAATCCTAGGTCGCAGAAGTGGTTTACAAATGAAGATAATTGAAGGAGTGTAAAAGATGTTAAATTTACAATTTGCAGAAACAATGGAATTGACAGAAGCTGAGTTGGAGACAGTTTATGGAGGGGAACTTGGGTATAATGCCGTTATCCCAGGTGGTAGTTGGGGAGGTTTAGGAACGTCTTGGTCAATCACTAATTTCTGGGAGAAATATTTTAACCATGATTCTTCCACTGTTAATCGTCGCCATTATTGATATTCAAAGTCCTTGCCTTTTTCTTGGGTAGGGGCTGTCTTTATTTCATAGTATAGGAGAAAATAAAATGGGAAAGATAACTTCAAGATACTACTTTTTTATAGCGATTCTACTCGTCCTTGCTTATCAGTACCTTAGTGGTCTGGTTTTATCTAGCGACTTTGCTCTTGTTCTATCTGACTTTGGTTATTATCTGTCGGATATGATGTTGCATTTTCTTGTCGTTTTTATTGCTTTTTTTGCTATGGTTAAGTCAGGCAAATGGCAGAAAATCAAGAGTAGAAAGTTTAAAGGATCCTATCTTTTCTATTCCTTCCTAGCTCTGCTTGCTTTTGTTGTTTGGAATTTCGTCACCTTTTTTCTTTTCCCTCCTACCAAAAATGAAATTGCTTATCAACTGGATGTTCCTACTTTTACAGGAGCTACAGCATTTTTGATGTATTTTTTCTATCCTGTTATAGCAGGTCCCATTTTTGAAGACATGATTTATCGGGGATTGGTGATGACAGCTCTGGAAAAAGGAAAGCAATGGGGACTAGATGTACTTGGTTCTGATATTTTATTTGGGGTCTTGCACATTAGTAATCACGGTTGGGTTTTAACAGACTTTTTTGTATATATGGGTGGTGGCCTCATATTTGCCATCTTGTTTAGAGTAACCAAGTCCATTTATTGGCCTATTGGACTGCATATAGTCTACAATGGCATTGGTCAAATTTTACCGTTGCTGTAATTTTGGTTGTGAGTAGTATCGCGGTCTATTTCTGGGGAAAGATTCCCATTTGAACTTAAAAAGGAGTTATAATGAAAGTATTTCTTCAAAATAGAGATTTTAGGCAATTAACCATCAACCAGTGGATTTCAACGCTTGGGGATACGATTTTTTATCTGGCCTTTTTGAATTATGTGGCAGACGCCTCTTTTGCTCCTTTGGCGATTTTACTTATCACGATTTCAGAAACCCTGCCCCAAGTTCTACAAATCTTTCTGGGAGTTTTGGCGGATTTTCAACATCATCGTGTCTTGAAATATACAATTATTAGTTTTGCAAAATTTTTGCTTTACTCTATAGTGTCCTTATCGCTTTCAGGGCAGTCCTTTTCCTTAGTACTAGTAGCCTTTATTTGTCTGATTAACCTCTTGTCTGACACATTGAGTTATTTTTCAGGCGCCATGCTCACTCCGATTTTCATTAGAATTATTGGACAAGACCATCTGGCAGAAGCTATTGGATTTAAACAGTCAACTGTTAGTTTAGTGAAAACAATCAGTAATATTTTAGGAGGAGTCTTATTAGGTATTCTATCCATCCAGTTTATTTCCTTACTGAACGCTCTTACCTTTTTAATCGCATTTTTAGGTATCCTCTTCATAAAAACTGACCTCTTGAAAGTAGAAAAAACGATTAGCTATCAAGAAGGACTCTCTGTAAAATCCTTTTGCCAGCATTTGGTCCAGTCGTCGAAATTGATATGGAATATGAATAAGGTGCTCTTGGTTTTGTTTATTATTTCTATTAGTCAAGCAGTGATAAATGTTACAGTTCCTGTTTCTACTCTATTTTTGAGGAATCAACCCTTTTTGAATTTGCAGACAGGTCAATCTCTTGCCTTGCTATCCACTTTTGAACTGTCAGCCCTGATTGTCGGAAGTCTTGTAAGTGGCTATCTGAAAAATACGATTTCTATAAAAACAGCTCTCTATGCCTCACTTGTCATCCAGTTGCTTCTTCTAGTAGGATTTGCCACAGTTCGTTTTGACTGGATTCTTATCTTTAGTACCTTGGATGCCTTTTTCGCAGGTGTTCTCTCTCCTAGATTGCAAGAACTCGTCTTTAAACAAATACCTGAGGAGTCAATGGGAGCAGTTCAATCTTCTATCGGTGCTATTACGGTTGTTTTACCTAGCTTATTTACAATAGCTTTGGTAACCATTGCTACTAGCTTTGGAACTCTGGCAGTTAGCTTTGTTTTATTGCTATTTCTTCTAGTTGCCTTTGTCATGCTTCTGAATATTCGTGAAAGTATTTAGCGGAGAATTTGTCTAATATATATTTGAGACTGGATTGCCAGTCTTTTTATGATGGTCAAAATCAACAGACTTTTTTCTCTTTCCTGAATGTGTTATAATAGTCCATGCTGTGGCTGGAGTCTTTTCAGCCCACCTATTAAGACAATATGAGGAGAAAGATGAAAGAAAAAGGATTTTGGGAGGGAGCGCAGGCAGCCATGCCAACGGCCCTTGGTTATGTCAGTATCGGACTTGCCTGTGGGATTATCGGTGCGCCCTATGTGACACCTGTTGAGATGGGCTTGATGAGCCTCTTTGTTTATGCTGGGAGCGCCCAGTTTGCCATGTTGGCCCTGATTGCGGTTCAAGCGCCTGTGGCTGCCATTGCTATGACGGTTTTTTTGATCAATTTGCGTCTCTTTTTGTTGAGTTTGCATGCGTCGACCTATTTTCGTCATACTAGTCTCTGGCACAATATCGGTATGTCTAGTATCTTGACGGATGAGACTTATGGTGTTTTGATGGGCGAATTGGCCCATGCAGACAAGGTCAATCCTATGTGGATGCACGGAAACAATCTTAACAGCTATGTGGCTTGGTTTGTGGGAACAGTTGCCGGAACGGCTCTGGGTGGTCTGCTGCCAAATCCAGAAATCTTTGGATTGGATTTTGCCCTGGTTGGGATGTTTATCGGGATTTTTGCTTCGCAATTCCAGATTATGCAAAGACGGATTCCTGTCCGCAATCTGCTTATTATCCTAGCAGTTGTTGCGGTGTCCTTCTTTTTGCTCTTGACAGTGGTGTCTCAGTCACTAGCTGTTCTGTTTGCGACGCTACTTGGTTGTACAATGGGGGTGGTTTTAGATGGTCAGTAAGTATCTTTTATTAGCAGTTATTTTCTCTGGTCTTGTGACTTGGATTCCCCGTATGATTCCCTTCATCTTGGTTAAGTATAAGGGCTTGCCTGCGATTGTTGAGCGTTTTTTGAAGTTCTTGCCCGTTTCTATTATCTTTGCCTTGATTCTTTCAAGCGTAGTGACAGGCAAGGTTGGCAGCCTTCCTCAAATCAAATGGCTGGACTTCTTAGCAGTCTTTCCAACGGCTTGGGTAGCCTTTCGCTACCGCAATCTAGTCGGAACAGTTCTCTTTGGAGTGGTCTTAATTGCAGTCTTGCGTTTGGTCTTTTAATACTCTTCGAAAATCTTTTCAAACCACGTCAGCTTTGCCTTTCCGTAGGTATATGTAACTGNNTTTTCATTGAGTATAAATTAGCCATAAAGAAAACTTATCACAGATATAGATATCATATAATGGCGTAAATAGTCTTTTTCTGTTAAGATTATAAGGTATTCTATTTTGGAGGAAATGACATGAAAAAAATCGTTAAATACTCATCTCTTGCAGCCCTTGCTCTTGTTGCTGCAGGTGTGCTTGCGGCTTGCTCAGGTGGTGCTAAGAAAGAGGGAGAAGCAGCTAGCAAGAAAGAAATCATCGTTGCAACCAATGGCTCGCCAAAACCATTTATCTATGAAGAAAATGGCGAATTGACTGGTTACGAGATTGAAGTCGTTCGCGCTATCTTTAAAGACTCTGACAAGTATGATGTCAAATTTGAAAAGACAGAATGGTCAGGTGTATTTGCTGGTCTTGACGCTGACCGTTACAATATGGCTGTCAACAATCTTAGCTACACTAAAGAACGTGCGGAAAAATACCTTTATGCCGCACCAATTGCCCAAAACCCTAATGTCCTTGTAGTGAAGAAAGATGACTCTAGTATCAAGTCTCTCGCTGATATCGGTGGAAAATCGACGGAAGTCGTTCAAGCCACTACCTCAGCTAAGCAGTTAGAAGCATACAACGCTGAACACCCAGACAACCCAACTATCCTTAACTATACTAAGGCAGACTTCCAACAAATCATGGTACGTTTGAGCGATGGCCAATTTGACTATAAGATTTTTGATAAAATCGGTGTTGAAACAGTGATCAAGAACCAAGGTTTGGATAACTTGAAAGTCATCGAACTTCCAAGTGACCAACAACCGTACGTTTACCCACTTCTTGCTCAAGGTCAAGATGAGTTGAAATCATTTGTAGACAAACGCATCAAAGAACTCTACAAAGACGGAACGCTTGAAAAATTGTCTAAACAATTCTTCGGAGACACTTACCTACCAGCAGAGGCTGATATTAAATAATTTCTTGAAATCATCCATTCTGAATAAGATGGGTGATTTCTCAGTTCTTAGATATATAGTTTTAAACTATATATCTGACTATCTAATAACAATTTGTGAAATAAAACAAAGTATGAGATACTAGTACGGTATTATTTTTAAGGAGAAAGAATCATGAAAATCAAAAAATGGCTTGGTGTAGCAGCCCTTGCTACAGTCGCAGGTTTGGCTCTTGCAGCTTGCGGAAACTCAGAAAAGAAAGCAGACAATGCAACAACTATCAAAATCGCAACTGTCAACCGTAGCGGTTCTGAAGAAGCTCGTTGGGATAAAGTTCAAGAATTGGTTAAGAAAGACGGAATCACTTTGGAATTTACAGAGTTCACAGACTACTCACAACCAAACAAGGCAACTGCTGATGGCGAAGTAGACTTGAACGCTTTCCAACACTATAACTTCTTGAACAACTGGAACAAAGAAAACGGGAAAGACCTTGTAGCGATTGCTGATACTTACATCTCTCCAATCCGCCTTTACTCAGGTTTGAATGGAAGTGACAACAAGTACACTAAAGTAGAAGACATCCCAGCAAACGGAGAAATTGCTGTACCAAACGATGCTACAAACGAAAGCCGTGCGCTTTACTTGCTTCAATCAGCTGGCTTGATTAAATTGGACGTTTCAGGAACTGCTCTTGCAACAGTTGCCAACATCAAAGAAAATCCAAAGAACTTGAAAATCACTGAATTGGACGCTAGCCAAACAGCTCGTTCATTGTCATCAGTTGACGCTGCTGTTGTAAACAATACCTTCGTTACAGAAGCAAAATTGGACTACAAGAAAGCACTTTTCAAAGAACAAGCTGATGAAAATTCAAAACAATGGTACAACATCATCGTTGCGAAAAAAGATTGGGAAACATCACCAAAAGCTGATGCTATCAAGAAAGTGATCGCAGCTTACCACACAGATGACGTGAAAAAAGTTATCGAAGAAACATCAGACGGTTTGGATCAACCAGTTTGGTAATAAGAAACAGGGAGGTGGGAGAGAAGATTCCACCTCTTGCTTTTGTATAGAGCATGGATTGTCAGGAAGAGTAGTTCATAGAAAGGTAGAGAGAATATGGTTTTTCCTAGCGAACAAGAACAGATTGAAAAATTTGAAAAGGATCATGTAGCCCAGCATTATTTTGAGGTTTTGCGTACCTTGATTTCTAAGAAGTCGGTCTTTGCCCAGCAGGTTGGACTTAAGGAAGTCGCCAACTATCTGGGTGAGATTTTCAAGCGTGTGGGGGCTGAAGTAGAGATTGATGAGACTTATACGGCGCCCTTTGTCATGGCGCATTTCAAGAGTTCGCGTCCAGATGCCAAGACCCTAATTTTCTATAACCATTATGACACTGTGCCAGCGGATGGGGATCAGGTCTGGACAGAGGATCCCTTTACGCTTTCGGTGCGTAATGGCTTCATGTATGGGCGTGGGGTTGACGATGATAAGGGTCATATCACAGCTCGTTTGAGTGCTTTGAGAAAATACATGCAGCACCACGATGACCTGCCTGTCAATATCAGCTTTATCATGGAGGGAGCGGAGGAATCGGCCTCGACAGACCTGGATAAATATCTGGAAAAACATGCGGATAAACTCCGTGGTGCAGGTTTGTTAGTTTGGGAACAAGGGACCAAGAATGCCTTGGAACAGCTGGAAATTTCTGGTGGAAATAAGGGGATTGTGACCTTTGATGCCAAGGTGAAAAGTGCGGATGTCGATATCCATTCTAGTTATGGTGGGGTTGTGGAATCAGCTCCCTGGTATCTCCTCCAAGCCCTACAGTCTCTTCGCGCTGCAGATGGCCGTATCTTGGTTGAAGGCTTGTACGAAGAAGTGCAAGAGCCAAATGAACGAGAAATGGCCTTGCTAGAAACTTATGGTCAACGAAACCCAGAGGAAGTTAGTCGGATTTATGGATTGGAGTTGCCTCTCTTACAGGAGGAGCGGATGGCCTTTCTAAAGCGTTTCTTTTTCGAGCCAGCGCTTAATATCGAAGGAATCCAGTCTGGTTATCAAGGCCAGGGTGTTAAGACTATTTTACCTGCAGAAGCCAGTGCCAAGCTAGAGGTTCGTCTGGTTCCGGGCTTAGAACCGCATGATGTTCTGGAAAAAATTCGGAAACAGCTAGACAAAAATGGCTTTGATAAGGTAGAATTATACTATACCTTGGGAGAGATGAGCTATCGAAGCGATATGAGCGCACCAGCCATTCTCAATGTAATCGAGTTGGCCAAGAAATTCTATCCACAGGGCGTTTCAGTCTTGCCGACTACAGCTGGGACAGGGCCTATGCATACGGTCTTTGATGCCCTAGAGGTACCAATGGTGGCCTTCGGTCTAGGAAACGCTAATAGCCGAGATCACGGTGGAGATGAAAATGTGCGAATTGCCGATTACTACACCCATATTGAATTAGTAGAGGAGCTGATTAGAAGCTATGAGTAGAGATATTATTAAGTTAGATCAGATTGATGTGACTTTTCATCAAAAGAAGAGAACCATCACAGCGGTCAAGGATGTGACCATTCACATCCAAGAAGGGAATATTTACGGAATTGTTGGATATTCTGGAGCAGGGAAATCAACCCTTGTACGGGTGATTAATCTCTTGCAAAAGCCATCTGCAGGCAAAATTACCATTGACGACGATGTGATTTTTGATGATAAGGTGACCTTGACGGCCGAGCAGTTGCGTCGTAAACGTCAAGATATCGGGATGATTTTCCAGCATTTTAACCTGATGAGCCAAAAGACAGCAGAGGAGAATGTAGCCTTTGCCCTTAAACACTCTGGACTCAGCAAGGAAGAAAAGAAGGCTAAAGTAGCCAAGTTGTTGGACTTGGTTGGCTTGGCGGATCGTGCTGAAAACTACCCTTCACAACTATCTGGAGGGCAAAAGCAGCGTGTGGCCATTGCGCGTGCCTTGGCAAATGATCCAAAAATCTTGATTTCAGACGAGTCAACTTCTGCGCTTGATCCGAAGACAACCAAGCAGATTTTGGCCTTGTTGCAAGATTTGAACCAAAAATTAGGCTTGACTGTTGTCTTGATTACGCATGAAATGCAGATTGTCAAAGACATTGCCAACCGTGTGGCAGTTATGCAGGATGGGCATTTGATTGAAGAGGGCAGTGTGCTTGAAATCTTCTCAGACCCTAAACAACCTTTGACTCAAGACTTTATCTCAACAGCTACAGGTATTGACGAAGCCATGGTCAAAATCGAGAAGCAAGAAATCGTGGAACATCTGTCTGAAAACAGTCTCTTGGTGCAGCTCAAGTACGCAGGGGCTTCAACAGACGAGCCACTTTTGAATGAATTGTACAAGCACTACCAAGTAACGGCCAATATCCTTTACGGAAATATTGAAATTCTTGATGGTACTCCTGTTGGTGAGCTTGTGGTTGTCTTGTCAGGGGAAAAAGCAGCCTTGGCAAGTGCTCAAGAGGCCATCCGTCAGGCTGGTGTGCAACTAAAAGTATTGAAGGGAGGACAGTAAGATGGGATCATTGATTCAAACCTATTTACCAAATGTCTATAAGATGGGCTGGGCTGGTCAAGCAGGCTGGGGAACAGCCATCTACCTAACCCTTTATATGACAGTTCTTTCCTTCATCATCGGAGGTTTCTTGGGGCTAGTGGCAGGTCTCTTTCTCGTCTTGACAGCGCCAGGTGGTGTCTTGGAAAATAAAGTCGTTTTCTGGATTTTGGATAAAATCACCTCTATTTTCCGTGCGGTTCCTTTCATCATCCTCTTGGCAGTCTTGTCACCCTTCTCTCATCTAATCGTAGGAACAAGCATTGGTCCAAATGCGGCTATCGTACCGCTATCTTTTGCAGTCTTTGCTTTCTTTGCCCGTCAGGTGCAGGTGGTTTTGGCTGAATTGGATGGCGGTGTCATTGAGGCGGCTCAAGCGAGCGGAGCGACTTTCTGGGACATCGTGGGTGTCTACCTATCAGAAGGTCTTCCAGATTTGATTCGTGTGACGACTGTGACCTTGATTTCCCTTGTTGGTGAAACAGCCATGGCTGGTGCGGTTGGAGCTGGTGGTATCGGTAACGTAGCCATCGCTTATGGATTTAATCGCTACAATCACGATGTGACCATCTTGGCAACCATCATTATCATTTTGATTATCTTTGCAATCCAATTCTTGGGAGACTTCTTGACTAAAAAATTGAGTCATAAATAAAAAAAGAGCTAGGAAATCTGTACATCATTCATAGGAGTTGTCGTTATAGTCAAGACTTGAAATTTTCTGTACTGGTTGCTATCAACCGTTACTTTTATGAGTAAGAGAGTTAAGAATTGTGGGGAGTCAATATGCAAAATCTGGGAGAAGTTTTTAAAGAATTGAGAAAGAGTCGGAATGTATCCCTACAAGAGGCGACAGGAGGAGAGTTTACTTATTCCATGCTGAGCAAATTTGAGCGTGGAGAAGCAGACCTATCATCTATGAAATTGATTACTGCCTTAGATAACATCCACTCTGATTTGAATGAATTTATGTACTTGGTACGTGGTTTTTCTCAGAAAAAGGTCCTAGCTTTTCAAGAAAATCTTTGGAATTTATATGACAGAAAAGGGATTGATTCTCTCCAATCCTTATATGAAGAGACGACTCAAAAGTATAGATCAAGTGCTAAAAAAAGCTATCTCTTACAAATGATTCGTATCAAAAGCCTTCTCGTGTTTTTTGATTCAGAAATCAGGGCAACGGATGAAGAACTGACTTTTCTCTATGACTATTTTTTTACTATTGACATCTGGGGAAATTATGAATTGGAATTATTTTCAACGATTTCTACTTTGTTTCCTCTGCCCCTCTATTTTAAATATTCTAGGGAGATGTTACAAAAGACGGATTTATTAGGCTCTTTACCTAGTAACAAAGTTGGTATTGACACCATTTTGATTAATGGACTTTTTAAAGCGATAGAGGAAAAGGATAAATTAAAAGCAGACTATTTTGTTTTTCAGATTGAAAAACGAGAATTGCCAGAATCTCAAGCTTATCTTAAAATCATTTATATGATTGCTAAAGGGTATTATGATACTATTTTTAATGTAAAAAATAAGGGTCTTGAAAAAATCCAGAGAGGCATTACAATCTTACAAGATTTAGAGTATATAGATGGTGCAAGATACTATGAAAACTATTTTGCAAATCAGCTTTCAAATAAAGATTTGTAATATATTCTCGTTACATCGACTGATGAAAAATAAATAGGCTTGTAGATGGAGTGATAATTAGCAATTTCTAGGCGCTAGAGTTTCTATTTTCAGAAAAAATATATTACAAAAAAGTGGGGACTCCCGCTTTTTTTGTTAGACTGGATTCAATAGAATACTCTTTGAAATATGGAGAAAGCCTTGTTATGAAATTATTTTTAAAACATCATTTATTTAGAATACTGACCTTATCAAGGTTTTTAAGCTCAAGTGGAGCTTATATTTATAATCTGGTATTTATCGTTTATGCTGCGAGTCTACCCTTTAAAAATATAGCTGTATTTATGGCGAATATGATTACGATTTTACCTTTCCTATTTACTTTTTATGTTGGGATTAAGGCTGATCATACTCGGAATAAAGCAGGGACAATTATCTGGGTTGGTTGTGTACAAAGTCTCCTATTTCTTTTGATTGCTAGTGTGATTCATGATCAGAACTTCGTAACGTTTGCTTTTATCTGTATGGTTAATATCTGTTCAGATATTTTATCGGATTATACAGCAGGCCTTCGTATGCCGATTATCCAGCATAATATTTCGGAAGATAAGCTCTATGAAGCTTATTCATTTACTCAGTTTGTTTCCTATTTATCAAATCTAGGAGGTCAAGCCTTAGGAGTGTGGTTACTCACAACAAGCCACCAAAATTTTTCTTTTGTTGCAATTGTGAATGCTGGCTTCTTTTTACTATCTTCTCTTATTTTGTTCAAAAATAGAAGAGAATTGACGTATTTGTCTGTAACGGTAGAGAATGAGTCGATTAGTTTACTTCAACAAGTTAAGGCAATCTATGCGGACATGGATGATATCTTTAGGCAAAGAGAAAGTAAATCTTTGTTTAAAATGATCCTTGTCATTTTGGTAATGAATACTTTGGGAGGAGCTGTTGGAGGTATTTATCACTTTTACTTATTAGACCATACTATCTATCATCTCAGCTATGCTAAAGCCCTATTTTTAATCGAATGTGTTAGCTTGGGAGGAGCTATTCTTGGTAGCCTAACTCCCCATGATTATTTTGGGAAATGGTCGTTTTCAAGTTTGCTATCGCTCAATGCAAGTCTGTTTGTATTGCTTGCTACTGCTAATATTTTAGATTTTTCTCCTCTAGTAGGTGTTGTTTTCTTAGCCTTTGTCATGTATTTGATGTCGAAATCAATGCCTAAATTAGATACTCTGTTATTGTCTAATTTGAGCGCGGATGTATTAGCTCGAAGTAATAATCTCTTGAGTATGATTGTTTCCCTAACATTACCTTTGGGGATGTCTGTATTTTCCTTCTTAGCTTTGCAAGATATCAGGCTTTGTTGGTGGGTATTTTTGGTAGTGAGTGTGATAGGGTTGATTTTATCACTAGAAAAAAGAAGTTTTTCAGGTAAAAAAGTTTAACCTAGGCAAATCAGGCTTACTAGAAGGTCTTCCAGATTTGATTCGTGTGACGACTGTAACCTTGATTTCCCTTGTTGGGGAAACAGCTATGGCTGGTGCGGTTGGAGCTGGCGGTATTGGTAACGTAGCCATCGCTTATGGATTTAACCGCTACAATCACGATAAAACTATCTTGGCAACCATCATTATCATTTTGATTATCTTTAAATTTATACTCAATGAAAATCAAAGAGCAAAGTAGGAAACTAGCCGCAGGTTGCT